>NZ_DAMBUH010000040.1:1290-24073 GCF_032053605.1 Tianweitania sp. | reverse complement strand
CCACGGCACCTTCGGCATACGGGGATAGTCGTGGCGCCAGGCCTTGAACCAGGCGTAGCCGAGCAAGCCCAGACCCAGCAGCAAACCCGGCACGATGCCGGCAATGAACAGCTGGCCGATCGAGGCGCCCGACAGCACGCCGAAGATGATCATGGTGATGCTGGGCGGGATCAGCGGATCGATCACCGCGCTGATGGCCACGAGCGCCGCGCCGTAGGAAGCCGGAATGCCTTGCTTGGCCATGGCCGGGATCATGAAGGACCCGATGGCGGAGGCCTGTGCGATCGCGCTGCCGGAAATGCCCGCAAACAGCGTGCTCGCCAAAACGGTCACCAGAGAAAGACCGCCGCGGAAGTGGCCAACCAGCGCATTGGCAAAGCCGATCATGCGCCCGCTCAGGCCACCGAGATTCATCAGGTTGCCGGCAAGGAGGAAGAGCGGGATGGTGAGCAGCACGAACTGGTCGACGCCCTGCAGCATGCGCTGCGGCAGCGCCATTACCAGCATCCCGTTGCCGGTGAGATAAAGGTAGAGCAGGCCGCCGGCGCCCAGCGCCAGCGAGATTGGAATGCCGATCACGAGGAAGACGGCAAAGATCCCGAGAAAGGCAATCACGTCGCGGTCTCCATCGTAGCAGGCGGCGCGAGCGGCTGACCTTTGGCCACGCGCCAGGTGTCGTAGGCAAGGCGTCCGAGGAAGTGGATGAGCAGTATGGTGCAGCCGACCGGCACGGCGACATAGACCCAGAAGACCGGCACATGCAGGTCGTTGCCGGTCAGCGAATTCCAGATGAAGTCGAGCGCCGGGATCATCTGCCGCGCAAAGCGCGAGGCGTGGGTCCAGCCCGCCACGATGATCATGTAAAGAAAGACGGAGATCGGGATCGCGGTCAGATAGCGGATCGCCATGTAAACACCCGGCGACACATAGGCGCTGAACAGGTCGAGAATGACCAGCTCACCCCGGTGATAGGCATAACCGACGAACAGGAAAGTCTGCCAGATCAGGATGTAGCGGCACAGTTCCTCCGCCCAGATCAGCGATGAATTGAAGACATAGCGGGCGATGACCTGCACCACCATGACGGTGACGATGACGGCCATCGAGCCGCCGGCAAGCACCTTGATGACGCGCTCATAGGCGCCAAACAGCCTGCCAAAACCGGATTGATTCATTCCCATGGCTCTCTTCGAGAATGCAGGGTGCAAGCGGCCGGGCGAACACCGTTGATGGTGTGCGCTAGAGGCTCACGGTCGTTTCGCGATGATGCCTACCCAAGTTGACCGAAGGATCGGCTTGATCGAGGTTCAGCTCGCGTTGCGGGCTGCTGCCGCGAACTCGGCGATGAGCGGATCCTTGGCGCTCCAGGTGTCCACGATCGGCGCGACCTTGGCCTGCATTTCCTGCAGGTTTTCCAGTTCGTAGATCGTCACGCCCTTGGCCTTGAGCTGGTCGCGGCCTTCCATGTCCTGCTTGGCGGTGTAGTCCATGGTCGGCTTGATCGATTGTTTGCCGGCCTCGCGAACCGCTTGCTGCAGCTCCTGCGGCAGCCCATCGAACACCATCTTGTTCATGGCCGTGACATTGTGCCAGGGATAATGACCGGTGAGCGTGAAGTTCTTGCCGACTTCCCAGAGGTTCTCCGACAGCATCGAGGACACGTTGATCTCGACGGCGTCGATGACCTTGGTTTCCAGCGCGCCATAGACTTCGCCATAGGGCAGGCCGACGGGCGATGTACCCACCGCTTCCCAGATGGCCTTGTGCAACGGCACCGGCAGGATGCGGGTCTTCAAGCCGGCAAAATCGGGCAGCGATTTCACGACCTTGCCGGCCGACACGAAGTGGCGCTTGCCGATATCCGTCGTCTGCAAGCCGACGAGGCCGGCCGGCTCCAGATCGTCCAGAAGCTTCTGGCCGACATCGCTGGTCGCAAGCTTGGTGAAATGGTCATAGTCGCGGATCAGGAAGGGGAGCTGGTAGGCGTCGAGCGCCTGCCGCCCGGTGACGAGCGGGTATTGCACGCCCGAGCAGCCGCAGAGATCGACCACGCCCGCAATCGCGGATTCGAGGTTCTGCTTGTCTTCGCCGAGCTGGCGGTTCGGAAAGATGGTAATTTCGATGGCGCCGGGAACGAGCGTTTCCAGCGCCTTCTTGAACTCCAGCGCGGCGATGTGGCCGGGGTGAATTTCGTTGGCTGCATGGGCGTACCGCATCTGGATCGGTGCGGCGCGGGCAATATTGGGCATGGCAAGGGTAGCAGCCATTGCGCCAGTCGACGCAAGGACCTGTCGGCGAGTCAGCATGAACGTCTCCTCCGTTTCGTTATGCAGAACGCTGTTACGGAGAATAGTGTTTTGATTGTTTTCCGCTGTCAAGCGGGCCTACGAAAGAATTTTCTGATCTGCGCTTACCGGCCATGCTTGACAATCAACTCGTTCAACCTGCATCATTTTCGCTATCAACGTTCTGCTTGAGAGAACGACGGGAGGAAGACGATGTATGATCAGACAGATCCGCGCTCGCGCATGGCTGCCGCTTCCGCTGCACAGGCCGCAGCGCCAACCAGCTTTTCCGGCGCCGACTACGGCCTGTTCTACCAGACGGATCCACAGATTACCGCAGACGGTGCCCGCACATGGCTGACTCGCGGCCAGAACTTCCTCGTGGGTTATAGCGAGGTCGAGGCCGGCGGGTCCTTGTCGCGCACGGGCCAGGGCGACGAATACGTCCTTCTTCTGTCTGACCGCGAGACGCCGGCAATCGTGGAGGCAAACGGCGAGCGGGTGGAGGTCGACGGCTTTTCTCTGGTGATCCTGCCACCGGGCGATAGCCGCATCACCCTGCCCAAAGGGGGCCGCGCAACGCGTATCTTCTCAACCAGTTCGGACGATCTCAACGCGCTTTGCGCCAATGCCGAGTCTTACACTGAGCAGCATCCGAATGTGACCCTGCTCGAGCCTTGGCCCGATCCGGTCGGCGGCTTCCGCATCCGCGCATACAGCCTCGACGTGCCGCCAAGCCCGGGCCGATTCGGACGCATATTCCGCTGCACCACGCTGATGGTGAACTACCTCGATGAGCAGCACGGTCCGCGCGACATCGCGAAACTCTCTCCGCATCATCACGACGATTTCGAACAAGGATCGCTCGCCCTCGACGGCACTTACACCCATCACCTGCGCTGGCCCTGGACAACCAACCTCAACGCCTGGCGCGATGACGAGCATGCGCTGGTGAAGTCGCCGTCGCTGACCGTGATCCCGCCGCCCGCGATCCACACCTCGCGCGGCATGGACGAAGGGCTTAACCAGCTGGTCGACATCTTCTCCCCGCCCCGCACGGATTTTTCCAACCAGGGTTGGGTGCTGAACGCCGACGAATATCCTGCACCGGCCTCGCTCAGCTGACATCGGCGAGGTTGTCGCAGTGCGGCAGCCTTGCTCCAGAACGAAAATGGCAGTCTATCTGCCCAAAGCCCGCACCGGCCGGTTCGCGGCACGAGAAGGGTCGGAAACGGTCAAAGCATGAATGAGGCACCCAAAGGCGGTTCGATCCAGGCGGTCGAGTTTGCGCTGGAAATCCTGGAATATGTCGCCCGAGGCCAGACCTCGGTCGGCGTGTCGGAAATGGCGCGTGCCTTCAACACCACCAAGAGCCGCATCCACCGCCACCTGCAAACGCTGGTGTCGGCCGGCTACCTCATCCGCAACGAGGAAACCGAGCGCTATTCGATCAGCGCGCGGCTGATGTCATTGGGCCAAGCCGTCAGCGAAAGCTTCGAACTGGCAACCGCGGCCCGCGAAGTCGCCCGCGAGCTCCGCGACCAGACCGGCCATGCCGTGGCCATCAGCCAGCCGGAACCGGACGGCGTGCGCATCCTCTTAATCGTGCCGAGCCGCTCCAACATCGAGATCCACGTCAAGCCCGGCTCGCTTCTCCATTACCACGCCAGCGCCCAGGGCAAGGTCACGCTTGCCTTCGGCGACCGGCTGCTTCTTCCGCGCATCCTGTCCGAAGGGCTGGATATGCATACCCCCTACACCGTCACAGATGCCGATCAGTTGCAGGCGGAGGTCGATGCCGTGCGCAAGCGTCGCTGGGCCACCGGACCGAATGAAGCCATGGTCGGGCTGAACGCCGTCGCCGCACCCATCTTCGATGCGCTGGGCGGGTTTGTCGGGGCGATCGCCATCAACGATTCCGTGCAGCACATCGCGCCCGATCCAAGCCTCGACCAGGTCCGCGCCGTGCTGGCAGCGGCTGATAAGATCTCCGCCAATCTGGGCTATCGGGCACGCAAGTAGCCGCTGTTCTGCCTGTTCCACGCTACCACTCGGCCGCTATGTACTTCGCTTCCATGAATTCGAGCATGCCGTGATGGGCACCTTCGCGTCCCAAACCGCTTTGCTTGACGCCACCGAAGGGTGCGGCGGGATCTGACACAAGGCCGCGATTGAGCGCCACCATGCCCGCCTCGATCCGTTCGCTGACCCGCAATCCCCTCGCGAGATCGCGCGTATAGACGTAAGCGACGAGGCCGTATTCCGTGTCGTTGGCAAGCTTCACGGCCTCATCTTCGGTGTCGAAGACGTAGACCGGCGCCACCGGCCCAAAAATCTCCTCATGCGCCATCTTGGCATGCGGCGGCACATCAACCAGCACGGTCGGCGGATAGAAGAAACCGACGCCCTCATCCCGCTTGCCCCCGCACAAGGCGCGGCCGCCTTTCGCGACCGCGTCTCCGACCAGTTCGGTGATCTTACTCACGGCAGCCGCATTGACCAGCGGGCCGCAGTCGGTGGTCGGTTCCACACCGGCACCCACCTTCATCGCGGCCATGCGCTCCGCCAGTCTGGATGCAAAGGCCTCGGCAATGCCTCGCTGGGCGTAAAGCCGGTTGGCCGCCGTGCAGGCTTCGCCGCCATTACGCATCTTGGCGATCATCGCTCCATCGACTGCCCTATCGAGATCGGCGTCGTCGAACACAACGAAGGGTGCGTTGCCGCCAAGTTCCATCGAGCAGTGGATGATCTGGTCTGCAGCCTTGCGCAGTAGGATGCGTCCCACTTCCGTCGAGCCCGTAAAGGACAGCTTTCGCACGCGTGGATCTTCCAGCATCGCATTAACTACCGCGGACGTCTTGCTTGACGTGATGACGTTGACCACGCCATCGGGAACGCCGGCTTCCGCCAGAAGCTTGGCAACGGCATAGGCCGTCAGCGGTGTTTCCGTTGCAGGCTTCAGCACGCAGGTGCAGCCTGCCGCCAGCGCTGGGGCGATCTTGCGGGTCGCCATGGCGGCCGGGAAGTTCCATGGCGTGATCAGCAAGGACACGCCGATCGGCTGATACTGCACGAGGATGCGGTTCGTGCCAGAAGGGGCAGCGGATAGATCGCCATTGATGCGCACCGCTTCTTCCGCGAACCAGCGGAAGAACTCGGCGGCATAGGCGACCTCGCCACGCGCATCCTTCAAGGCCTTGCCGTTTTCAAGTGAAATCAGACGGGCCAGATCCTCGCTGTCGCGCATCATCAGCTCGTAACAGCGCCGCAGGATTTCGGACCGCTGCCGTGCCGGCGTTTTCGCCCAAGCCGGCAGGGCGGCCGCTGCCGCATCCACCGCCGCTATCGCATCGCCGACATCGGCATCCGCGACATGGTCGAGAACCGTGCCGTCGGAGGGATTGATTACGGCGATCCGCTTTTCCGATGAGCCTTGAGCCCAGGCGCCGTTGATGAAGAGGTCTGTCGGATGATTTGTCATCGTGTCTCAGCTCTTTTCAGAAGGGTGACGGTCGAAGGCTTCAAAGCGCGCGGTCGAGGATCGAGCGAATGGCGGTGGGGTTGAGCGCGGCGGGGTTGTTCTCGACCAGGCGAGCGGCGTTCATCGCGAGATCAGCCATCGCCGACAGATCGGCCTCTTCGACACCGATCGCGCGCAGGTTCGACGGGATGCCGATGCTCCCGAACAGTGACCGCACCGCTTCGATCGCAGCCTTCGCTGCATGCTCGTCCGCGTCCGTGCTGGAAGCTGCGCCGATCGCGCGGGCGATTTCGGCGTAGTCGGCAGCAGCGTCGCACAGGTTGAAATCCATCGTGTGCGGCAGAAGAACGCCGACACCCAGCCCATGCGCTGTGTGGGTGCGCGCGCCGACCGGATATTGGATGGCGTGCGCAGCCGCCGTGCCGGCGCTGCCGAAAGCCAGACCCGCATAGGTCGAGGCCAGCATCACGGCGGAGCGGGCGTTAAGGTCATCACCTTGTGCCACCGCTTGCTCCAGATGCTCGAAGATCAGCTTGATTGCCTGCAAGGCGTAATGATCGCTAAGTCCGTTCTTGCCGACAAAGACGCGGGTCATGGCGAGATCCGGCTCGGCCTTCCTGGCAACGGCCGCAAAGGCTTCGATCGCGTGCGCTAAAGCATCGGCACCGGAGATCGCGGTCAAACCCGGCGGGCAGGACAAAGTCAGTTCGGGATCGCAGATCGCCGTATGCGGAATGAGGTAAGGACTGGAAATGCCGACCTTCATGGCACGATCAGGATCGGCCAGAACCGCGACCGGCGTGACTTCCGAGCCCGTGCCGGAGGTCGTCGGCACGGCGATGACCGGGCGGATCGGACCCGGGACCTTGTATTCGCCGTAGTAGTCCGACAAGCGGCCGGGGTGGCTGAGCAAGAGGCTGACCAACTTCGCCAGATCCAGGCAACTGCCGCCTCCAAGGCCGATCACGACATCCGGCTTGAAGTCCGCATAAGCTTCAACGCATTGCTCGATGCCGTGCAGCGGCAGCTCCGGTTCGGTGGCGTCGAACACAGCGACGTTCAGGTCGAAGGCCTTTAGATCTGCGATGATCTCGGCAAGCAAGGGCAGTTCGGCAATGCGTTTGTCGGTGCAAAGAAGGACGCTCCGCCCCAAAGCTGACGCCACCCGGCCGAGGGCGCGACGTTGGCCGACACCGAACAGAAGCTGGCTCGGCGCGCGTGTGACCCCGTAGTCATTCCGCATGATGGGACCTCCCTCCCGGCATGATCGAAGACCATCAGCACTCCTCGCAGCGCAATCGTCTTCAAAATCCGATACGATATCGGATTTAATATCGGATCGTATTTGATGATGCAAGGCCGTATGCTGTGTCTATGAACGCTCTTGCTTCGGCTCCCTCTTCAGCTCCCGGTTTGACCGCTTCGACACTTCCTTCCCGGCACTCCATCGGTGAGGATGTGTATGGCGCGCTGCTTTCAGACCTTATCGCCCTGCGCATTCCACCGGGCGAGCGGATGTCGGTGGATGCTCTGGCGAGGCACTTCGGCGTGTCGCAGACACCGGTACGCGCGGCTCTGATCCGGCTGGAAGCGGAAGGGCTGGTCGCCAAGAAGTTCAACTCGGGCTACAGCGCGGCGCCCATGCCGAGTGGTGCGCAGTTCCGCGACACCTATGCCATGCGCCGACTGATCGAGCCGGAAGCCGCGGCTTTAGCCGCAGGCCGGATGACACCAGCGCAGAAGAAGGACTTGGCTCGGCTTTGTTCAGACATGGAAGCGCTGACGAAAGGCGACACGCTGGCCAATTACGGCCGCTTCGCCCAGCTGGACGGGCAGTTCCATGCGCTCATCGCAGCGGCCTGCGGCAACGCCATCATTGCCGAAACGTTGGAGCGTCTTTACGCCCACATGCACCTCTTCCGCCTGCGCCACCACACGGCTGTCGCGGAAGAGGCGGTCAAGGAGCATCTCCTGATCAGCCGAGCAATCGCGGATGGCGATGCGGAACATGCACGCTCGGCAATGCAGGCGCATATCGATGCGTCCTGCCAGCGTATGGAGCCGTTCTTCCGCGTGCTCGCCTGAGAACGTTACGGACCCGCCACCTCTCCCGAAATACGATCGCGGCCGTCGATGATCACGGCCTGCATGGCCGACGCCGCTTGACTTCCATTGCCGCTGGCGATGGCGTCGACGATGGCGCGGTGGGCTTCGGAGGTGGCTTGCTGCCGGCGGGGTTCGCCATAGGGCGAGCTCAGGCGGAAGCTGGTGACGAGGGCGGCTTCGATCAGCGAGCCGACCGAAAACATGAACGGGTTCTTCGAAATGTCGAGAAGTGTGAGGTGAAAGTTGAGGTCGGCGAAGGCGAAGCTGTCCATCGCGTCGGCCGTTTCCATGGCTTCAACACAGGCATAAAGCCGGGAAATTTCGGAAGGACTCGCCCGTTTTGCGGCCAAATCGGCCGCAAAAGGCTCGAAACTCAGGCGCATTTCGGCAAGATTTCCGATAAATTCCGGGTCGATTCCGCTTTCCAGATGCCAGATCAGCACATCGCCGTCGAACAGGTTCCAGGTCGAGCGCTCGGTCACCCGGGTGCCGATGCGGGCCTTCGGAACGACCAGCCCCTTAGCCGTTAGTGTCTTCATGGCTTCGCGTAAGACGGTGCGCGAGACGTCGAAGCGCTCAGCCAGTTCCGCATCGCCGGGAAGCACGGTGCCCGTGGAATAGGTGCCGCCGACAATCGCCTTGCCGAGTTCGTCGACCACCCGCGCATGACTGTTGCGCGTGACGCCCCCGGAAATCGCGGTCTTCAGCATCATACCCCGTTCAACCCTTCCCCGACGCGGCCTCCGCACGGCGTCCGCCTGCCCAGACCAGCGCCTTTTGCAGCACGATGAAGCCCAGCAGCAGCATGCCGATCGCGATCTTGGTCCACCAGCTCGACAGCGAGCCGTCGAAGGTGATGTAGGTCTGGATCAGACCCATGATCAGCACGCCGATCAGCGTGCCCGCGACGAAACCGCTGCCGCCCGTCAGCAGCGTGCCGCCGATCACCACGGCGGCGATCGCGTCGAGCTCGACGCCCACCGTGGCCAGCGAATAGCCGGCGGAGGTATAGATGGCAAAGACGATGCCCGAAAGGCCTGCGAGGAAGCCGGACAGGGCATAAACCTGGATCGTGGTGCGGGCGACCGGTACGCCCATCAGCCGCGCGGTCTGGGCTCCGCCGCCCAGCGCATAGATGTTGGTGCCGAAGCGGGTGCGATGCGCAACGACGATACCGACGAGAACGACAATTAGCATCAAGCCGCCGACCAGTGTCAGGCGTCCTTTGCCCGGCAGCAGCCAGTAGATGCGCTGTAAAGCGCTAATCGTTTCATCGCTGATCGGCACGCTGTCGATCGACAGGACGTAAGCCATGCCGCGCGCCAGAAACATGCCTGCCAGGGTGACGATAAAGGGCGGCATCTGCAGAAAGTGGATCGTGGCGCCCATAGCCGCGCCGAACAAAGTCGTGATGATGAGGAGCAGCGCAAAGATCGGCCATGGTCCAAGACCGGTATCGCGCAGCAGGACCGCGATGAACACACCGGAAAAGGCAATAACCGAGCCGACGGAAAGGTCGATGCCACCCGAAATGATGACGAAGGTCATGCCGACGGCAACGATGCCGAGGAAAGCGTTGTCGGTCAGCAGGTTGCCGACGACGCGGGTCGAAAGGATCGCCGGGAACTGGAGATAGCAGAGGGCATAGGCGACGATGAAGATCAGCACCGTGGCGACGAGGGGCAGCGTGCGGGCATTCATCGCGCCGGCCTCCTTGTTGTGAAGAAGGTCATCATGATCTGGATGGCAGGTGATTGGACGACAAGGATGATCAGGATGATCACCGCCTTGATTACCAGGTTGAACTCGGGCGGGAAGCCGGACAGAAGAATGCCGGTGTTGACAGCCTGAATGATCATCGCGCCGATCAACGAGGCAATCAGCGAGAAGCGGCCGCCAAGCAGTGAGGTGCCGCCGATCACCACAGCGAGAATGGCGTCGAGTTCCAGCCAGAGGCCGGCATTGTTGGCGTCGGCACCGCGGATGTCGGCGGCAACGATGATGCCGGCGAGAGCCGCACAAAGGCCGGAGGTCATGTAAACGGCAATCAGAAGCACGCGCGCATTGATGCCCGATAGCATGGACGCGCGCTGGTTGATGCCCACCGCTTCGATCAGCAGACCAAGGGCGCTGCGCCGGACAAGCAGCGTGACGAGGGCACCCATGGCCAGCCAAAGGATGACCGGCATCGGCAGGCCAAGGAAACTGCCGGAACCCAGGAAGATCAGGCTTTCATCGTTGAAGGTGAGAATCGCGCCTTGCGTTACGAGCTGCGCGATGCCGCGACCGGCCACCATCAGGATGAGCGTCGCGACGATCGGCTGGATGCGAAGAACAGCGACGAGGATACCGTTCCACAGACCGCAGGCGAGGCCGGCTGCAAGACTGATGGCGATCGTTGCCGGCAATCCGTAGCCTTGAGTGATGCAGGACGCGGCCAGCGCACCGCAGATCGCCATAACGGCGCCGACCGAGAGGTCGATGCCGCCGGTGGCGATGACCAGGGTCATGCCGATTGCCAGCAAGGCGACTGGCGCGCCGCGATTGAGGATGTCGATCGGGCTGCCGTAAAGACGGCCATTGGCGAAGCTGATGTCGAAGAAGCCGGAAAACACCACGGCGATCAGGCCGAGAACGGCGGCCAGCGCGATGATCTGCGGTAGAAGGCGTTGCGCCAGGCGTTTAACCGCGCTCATGCTGCGGCCTCCTCGCTATCAGGCGTTCCGGCGATGGCGTTGACGATGCGCGTCGTGGTGATGTCTTCGCCGACGAGTTCGGCGACATGGGCGCGATCACGCACCACGATCACGCGGTGGCTGTAAACGACGAGCTCTTCCAGTTCGGAGGAGATGACGAGCAGCGACATGCCGCCTTCGCAAAGTTCTTCGATCAGGCGGATGATTTCGGCATGGGCACCGACATCGATGCCGCGCGTCGGTTCATCAAGGATCAGGAATTCGGGATTAGTGGCAAGCCAGCGGGCGAGCATGACCTTTTGCTGATTGCCGCCGGAGAGCTGTCCGACCGGTTTTTCGGCGTCGGACGTGCGGATGTCCAAACGGCGGATGAAATCGTCCGCCATTGCGCGCTGCCGTTTGGCGGAAAGCGGACGAGCCCAGCCGATCCGGGCTTGCAGTGCCAGTGCGATGTTTTCGCGGATTGAAAGCTCGCCGATGATGCCGTCGGTCTTGCGATCTTCGGGAAGGAAGCCGAAGCCGGCGGCTACCGCGGCACGAGTAGAGCCAAGGGAAAGCGCTCTGCCCTCCTTCGCGGCCGTGCCGCTGTCATGCGGGTAAACGCCGAACAGCACCTCCGCCGTTTCGGTGCGGCCGGAGCCGAGCAGGCCTGCCATGCCTACCACCTCGCCACGCTGAATGGCGAGGTCGAAGGGTGCGATGCGGCCGCGCCGACCGAAGCCTGAAAAACTCAAACGAGGCTCGGCGTCATAGCGCATGCCCGACTTGCCGGTGCGGCGTGTTTCTTCGGCGAGTTCTCGGCCGAGCATCATGTTGACCAGGCGCAGGCGGTCGAGCGAGGCGGTGTCTTCCGTGCCCACCAGCTTTCCGTTGCGCAGAACCGTGATGCGGTCGGTGATGCGAAAGACTTGGTCGAGGAAATGCGAAATGAAGACGATGCCGAGGCCGCGTTGCTTCAAGCCGCTGATGGCATCGAACAGGACATCGACCTCATGCGCATCAAGGCTGGCGGTTGGTTCGTCGAGGATCAGCACCTTGCCGGAAAGCCTGACGGCGCGGGCGATGGCAACGATCTGCTGGATGGCGACGGAATAGCTGCCGAGGCTGCGCGTCACATCAATGTCGAGACCATATTGCCCGACTAGTGCTCGCGCTTCCCTATTCATGCGGCGGGTGGAAACCAAACCGAGCCAAGTCGGCTGATGGCCGAGGAAGAGGTTCTCGGCGACCGTGAGATTGGTGAGGAGGTTGACCTCCTGATAGACTGTGCCGATGCCAAGCCGTTGTGCATCCTGCGTGTCGCGCGGATCGATCGTGACGCCATCGAGCTGGATCTCGCCACCGTCGCGGCGATAAGCGCCGGTCAGGCATTTCACCAGCGTGGATTTGCCGGCGCCGTTTTCACCGAGAAGCGCATGCACTTCGCCGGCGCGCAGGGTGAAATCTACACCGTCGAGCGCTTTCGTGCCGGGGAAACTCTTGGACACGGCCGCCGCGCGCAAAAGCGGGACGCGACCGGGGGTCGGGTCGAGCATTCAGGTCGTTCCTTGGAAGGTCACAAGCCGATATCCGCCGCGATCAAGCGCGGCGGAGGGGTTGAGCGCGCTGCCCGACGATGCGCCGGCAGCGAGAGCGTCGGCTTAGTAGCCGAGGCCCTTCTTCTGCTCATAAACGGCCTTCGGATCGTCGGCCTGGGTGTAGAGCTTGGACTCTGTCTGGATGAACTTCGGCGGCTCTTTCTTGTCGTCCATATAGGCCTTGAGCGCATCGAAGGCGGGGCCGGCCATGTTCGGGGTCAGCTCAACGGACGCATTGGCTTCGCCGGCGATCATGGCCTGGAAGATATCCGGCACGCCGTCGATCGACACGACCTTGATGTCGGTGCCGGGCTTCAAGCCTGCTTCCTTGATCGCCTGGATGGCGCCGACGGCCATGTCGTCATTATGGGCGTAAAGCGCGCAGATGGTCTTGCCGCCGCCTTCCGCCTTCAGGAAGCTTTCCATGACTTCCTTGCCCTTGGCACGGGTGAAGTCACCGGTCTGGCTGCGGGTAATCTTGATGTTGTCGTGACCCTTGATGGCCGCCTCGAAGCCGGCCTTGCGCTTGATGGCCGGCGAAGAGCCCGTCGTGCCCTGCAGCTCCACCACGTTGCACGACTTGTCGCCGACATCCTTCACCAGCCAGTCGCCGGCGACCTTGCCCTCGTGCTCGAGATCCGAGCCAATGCCGGTAAGATAAAGGTCCTTGTTGGAATCCACTGTCCGGTCGAGCAGGATCACCGGAATTTCGGCTTCCTTGGCTTCTTCCAGCACAGCATCCCAGCCGGTCTCGACCACCGGCGCGATCAAGATGGCATCGACGCCCTGCGCGATGAAGGAGCGCAGCGCCTTGATCTGGTTTTCCTGTTTCTGCTGAGCATCGGCAAATTTGAGGTCGATGCCGCGCTTTTCGGCTTCCATCTTGGTGAGCGTGGTTTCAGCCGCGCGCCAGCCCGATTCCGAACCGATCTGCGAGAAGCCGATGGTCTGTGCCATGGCTGCGGACGACAAAAGGCTCACCGACGCGAGAAGGCTCGCGCCGAATACGATTTTGCTGATCATGTTTCTCCTCCACGAGAAGGGCTGCTGCCCTGAGGAGAAGAAAAATCATACTATATTACTTTTGTAAACGGGGGACCTGATCCTGCGTTTGGCTTGCTTGCAGCCGGTCTTCCACAAGGTCCCAGATGGTCTGCGAGGCCGGCGACAGGGGCCGATCCTTAGATCGTAGCAGCGAATAAGGTGAGACAGCGAGATCGGGCGCTGCCGGCAGGGTCGCGATGCGTGCGTTCAAGCCATCGGCTTTGGAAAAGAAGTTTGCCACTGCCTCGGACAAGGCGGCGATCGCGTTCGACTGCGAGATGATCGCCAGGGTCATCAGAGTCGACGAGGTGCTGAAAACGCGGTGCGGCAAGGACAGACCCTTGCTCAGGATGTAGGTTTCCACCGTTCTGCGCAGGAGACCGCCCGGCGCTTGCAGCACCCAGTCATATTCCACGCAGTCGGCCAGCGAGGTGCTGCCTGTTCGGATCAGCGGATGATCCTGGCGCACGATCAGGCTCATCGGCTCAGGTCCCACCGGGCGGGCAGCGAAGCGCCCGTGATCGACATCGGGGGGAATGCGGCCGACAAAGAAGTCGAGGCGTTCGCTGAGGAGCAGCTCGGCCAGCTTGTCGCTGGTATCCACAAAGATATTGCTGGCGATGTTGGGATGGGTGACGCGCGTTTGGCGCAGCACCGGCAGGACCAGATCGAGTGCGGGGCCTGTTACCGAACCGATGGACACGAAGCCGCTTTGGCCGGCTTCCATTTCGCCGATTTCGCGGTCCGCCGCATCGAGGTCTCTGAGGATCTTGCCGGCCCAGTCGGCAAGCTTAAGGCCGAAAGGTGTGAGCACCACGCCGCGCGGATGGCGCTGGTAAAGCTTGGCCCCGGTGATCGTGTCGAGCTCAGCCAGGAGGCGCGACGCGGCAGGTTGGGTCATGGCAAGCTTGGTCGCCGCGGCGCGGATCTGGCCGGTTTCATTGAGCACCGCGAGCAGGCGCAGATGGGTGAGCTTCAAGCCGCGACGGATCAGGCGATCGCGGATGGAGCCGGGATTTGACGAGGATGCCGAACTGATCATCATCAAACGATATACCAAAAGTGTTATATCGCACAGCATCATTCTGAATTGACCGGCATACCGATCCGCCACTACCCATGCCTCACACCGATTGGGAGATCGGGTGGAGACGTTCGCACGCTTGTACGCGGCATCGTCTGGTCTGCGTCAAACGGATCCCTGGGAGGACCACATGCGATTTTTGAAAGCCGCCCTCGCGGCAACCCTGCTCACCGCCACCGTGCTGAGCGGATCTGCCTTTGCGCAGGAAAAGGGCACCGTCGGCGTTTTGATGCCGACCAAGGCTTCGGCCCGTTGGATCGCCGATGGCGACAACATGGTCAAGCAGCTGCAGGAACGCGGCTACAAGACCGATCTGCAATATGCCGAGGATGACATCCCGACGCAGATCAGCCAGCTGGAAAACATGGTGGCTGCCGGCGTTCAGACGCTGGTGATCGCATCGATCGACGGCACCACGCTGACGGACGTGCTGGAACAGGCCCATTCCAAGGGCATCAAGGTCATCGCCTATGACCGCCTGATCCGCAATTCGCCAAATGTCGATTACTACACCACCTTCGACAACCAGCAGGTCGGCGTGCTGCAGGCGCAGTCGATCGTTCAAGGCCTGAAGCTCGACACCGAAGCCGGTCCGTTCAACATCGAGCTGTTCGGTGGCTCGCCAGACGACAACAACGCCTTCTTCTTCTACAACGGCGCCATGAGCGTGCTGCAGCCTTACATCGACCAGGGCAAGCTGGTGGTCGTGTCGGGCGAAACCGGCATGGAGAAGGTCGGCACGCTGCGCTGGGATCCGGCTGTTGCACAGGCGCGCATGGACAACCTGCTGTCGTCCTATTACGGCGACAAGACCGTGAATGCCGTGCTGTCGCCTTATGACGGCCTGTCGATCGGCATCATCTCGGCGCTGAGCGCAGTGGGTTACGGCCAGGGCGACAAGCCGATGCCGATCGTGTCCGGCCAGGACGCGGAAGTGCCTTCGGTCAAGTCGATCCAGAACGGCCAGCAGTATTCCACGATCTTCAAGGACACTCGCGAGCTCGCAAAGGTCACGGTCAACATGATTGACGCCGTTGGCCAGAAGAAGGAGCCTGAGGTCAACGACACCAAGACCTACGACAATGGCGAGAAGGTCGTTCCGTCCTACCTGCTGAAGCCGGTTCTGGTGACCAAGGACAACATCGCGCCGGTTCTGGTCGACAGCGGCTACTACACGGCCGACCAGATCAAGCCTTGATCCTTTGATCCTGCGGGGCGTTACCTGCGCCCCGCTCTTCATGCCGGGCGGCCGCTCAAGGCCGTCCACGATCCCTCACGCCTGCGGGAGCGCGCTTTGGCACCGATCCTCGAGATGCGCGGCATCACCAAGACGTTTCCCGGCGTTCGCGCCTTGGACAACGTCAACCTCACGGTTCAACAGGGCGAAATCCACGCCATCTGCGGTGAAAACGGCGCCGGCAAATCCACGCTGATGAAGGTTCTGTCGGGCGTTTACCCGCACGGTTCCTATGAAGGCGACATTGTTTACGACGGAAAGGTTCAGGCCTTTCGCGGCATTCGCGACAGCGAACATGCCGGCATCATCATCATCCATCAGGAGCTGGCCTTGGTGCCGCTTCTGTCGATCGCCGAGAACATCTTCCTCGGCAACGAGATCTCGCGCTTCGGCGTAATCGATTGGCCCGAAGCCTTCCGCCGTTCCGAAAAGCTGCTTGACCAAGTCGGCCTGTCCGAGCCGCCGACCACGCTCATCAAGGACATGGGCGTCGGCAAGCAGCAACTGGTGGAAATCGCTAAGGCGCTGTCGAAGAAGGTCCGGCTGCTGATCCTCGACGAGCCGACCGCCAGCTTGAACGAGCGCGACAGCCAGGCGCTACTCGATCTTCTGCTGGCGTTCAAGGCCGAGGGCATGACCTCGATCATGATCAGTCATAAGCTGAACGAGATTTCGCGTGTCGCCGATTCCATTACGGTTCTTCGCGACGGCTCTACCGTTTCCACGCTCGATGCCAAGAACGGCGTCAGCGAAGACCGTATCATCCGCGACATGGTCGGCCGCCAGCTCGACGACCGTTATCCGCCACGCCAGCCTGATATTGGCGAGGTGCTGTTCGAGGTGAAAGGCTGGAATGCCTATCACCACCTGAATACACAGCGCCACATCGTGAAGGACGTGTCCTTCAACGTGCGCAAGGGCGAGATCGTCGGCATTGCCGGCCTGATGGGCGCCGGCCGCACAGAACTTGCGATGAGCATCTTCGGACGCTCCTACGGGCGCAACGTGTCGGGCGAAGCCTCCATGCATGGCAAGCCGGTGGATGTCTCGACGATCACCAAGGCGATCGATACGGGGCTGGCTTACGTCACCGAGGACCGCAAGCAGTATGGCCTGCTGCTCGAAGACGATATCCGCCAGAATGTTTCGCTCGCCAACCTTCCCGAAATTGCCAAAAGCGGCGTGATCGATGCCGAGCGGGAACGCTCCGTTGCCGAAGATTATCGCACCAATCTGCGTATCCGCTCGTCGGACATCTTCCACAAGACCCTGAACCTGTCCGGCGGCAACCAGCAGAAGGTGGTTCTGTCGAAATGGCTGTTCTCGGATCCCGAACTGCTGATCCTCGATGAGCCGACGCGCGGCATCGATGTCGGCGCCAAGTTCGAGATCTATTCCATCATCGAGCGGCTCGCATCCGAAGGCAAAGGCATCCTGATGATTTCGTCGGAAATGCCGGAATTGCTGGGAATGTGCGACCGCATCTACGTCATGAACGAAGGCCGCTTCGTGGCCGAAATGGCGCGGGGAGAGGCGACGCAGGAAAGCATCATGCGCGCCATCATCCGCACCGCAGGAAGGAGCGCCGCATGAGCACGAACACGATCGACGCGCCTGTTGTGAAAGCAACGGAAACCAGGAGCCTCGACTACTTCAAGGACCATCTGCGCGAATACGGCATGCTCGTCGCGCTGGTGGCGATCATCCTGTTCTTTGCCGTTTATTCGGCAGTGACCGGCCGACCGACCTTCGTATCGGCTTCGAACCTGACCAACCTGTTCCTGCAGAACAGCTACGTGATCATCATGGCGATCGGCATGCTGATGATCATCATCACCGGCCATATCGATCTGTCGGTAGGCTCGGTGGTGGGCTTTATCGGCGCGGTTGGCGCCGTTTTGATGGTGCTTTACGACCTGCCGGTGGCGTTCGCAGTTCTGGTTTGCTTGTGCGTTGGCGCCGCGATCGGGGCCACGCAGGGCTACTTCGTCGCTTACCTGCGTATCCCATCCTTTATCGTGACGCTTGCGGGCATGCTGGTGTTCCGCGGCTTGACCTTCATGACGCTCGGTTCGTCATCCTCGATCTCGCCGATCCCGCCCTCCCTGCGTGCTCTTTCCACCGGCACGATCCCCGATCTCGCACCGGTTCTCGGCCTTGCCAATTCCACGACGATGATCATCGCGGTCGTGCTGGCCGTCGGCTTCCTCCTTTTCGCCTTTCGCAAGCGCTCGCGCCAGAATGCGCTCGGTACGGCGCATGAGCCGCAATCCTTCTTCTTCGGACGCGTTGCCATTGTCGCCGCTGCGATCCTCTACATGGGCTATCTGCTGTCCACCAATCGCGGCCTGCCCAACGTGCTCATCCTGATGGCGCTGTTGATCGCGATCTATGCCTTCGTGACCAGCCGCACGACCGTCGGCCGCCGCGTTTATGCCGTTGGCGGCAACGAAAAGGCTGCCAAGCTTTCGGGCGTGAAGACCGAGCGCATCGTGTTCCTGGCTTTCGTCAATATGGGCGTGCTGGCCGCAATCGCCGGTCTGGTGTTCTTTGCCCGCGTCGGTAGCGCCACCGCCAAGAACGGCACCGGCCTCGAGCTCGACGTGATCGCGGCCTGCTTCATCGGCGGCGCGTCGGCCTATGGCGGCGTCGGCAAGGTGACGGGCGCGGTCATCGGCGCCTTCATCATGGGCGCGCTGAACATGGGCATGCAGAGCGCCATGCAGCTCAGCATCGACTACCAGCAGCTCGTGAAGGGTCTCGTCCTTCTCGCTGCCGTTTCCTTCGACGTTTACAACCGCAATAAGGCCTGAGGAGCGCACCGATGCTGCTGTCGCAGATCAAGAAGCCGGATGGCGCGCTCGCCGTGGTCGCGCGTGAAGGCAAGGAAGCCTATGAAGTCCGGGGTGCACAGAGCGTTTATGCGCTGGCCCTCGACTGCGCCCGCAACGGCAAGAGCCTGGCCGCCCATATCGGCAGCCTTGGCTTTGGCAGCGCGGTCGACCTCGAACAGGCCTATGAAGAAAATCGGCTCCTGTCGCCGATCCATCACCCCGATCCCGCGCATCTTCATCTCACCGGCACCGGCCTGACGCATCTCGGTTCGGCGGCGACCCGCAATGCCATGCATGCGAAAGTATCGGGCGCGGAAGAGGTGCTGACCGATTCCATGAAGATGTTCCGCATGGGGTTGGAGAACGGCAAACCTGCCGGTGAGGGTGTCGGCGTTCAGCCGGAATGGTTCTACAAGGGCAACGGCGCCAGCCTCGTTGCACCCGGCGCCGACCTCCCCTCCCCCGCTTTCGCCGATGATGCCGGCGAAGAGCCGGAGCTGGCGGGCATCTATGTGATCGGCGATGACGGGACGCCGTTCCGGCTGGGCTTCGCCTTGTCGAACGAATTTTCCGACCACGTCATGGAGCGGGTGAACTACCTTTATCTCGCCCATTCCAAGCTGCGGCCGGCCTCGTTCGGCCCGGAAATCCGCATCGGCGCGCTGCCGGAAGATGTGCGTGGCACGTCGCGCATCCGTCGCGGTGGCGAGGTGATCTTCGAAAAGCCGTTCCTTTCGGGCGAAGCGAACATGTCGCATTCGATCGCCAATCTGGAACATCACCACTTCAAATATCGCGTGTTCCGCCAGCCGGGCGACGTGCATGTGCATATGTTCGGCACCGCGACGCTGTCGTTTGCCGACGGCATCCGCACGGCACCGGGCGACCAGTTCGAGATCGAGGCGGCCGAGTTCGGCCTGCCCTTGCGCAACGGTCTGGCGATCGACGGCTTCACGCCGGCCGCTTCGCGCGTTGCCGTTCAAACTCTTTGATTGCAGGGAAAGGAGCGTCTTCCATGGCGTTCACCAAGGCCACATGGCCGCGTAAACTCCGCTCGCAGGAGTGGTTTGGCGGCACGGGCCGCGACCAGATCTATCATCGCGGCTGGATGAAGAACCAGGGCTTCCCGCACGACCTGTTCGATGGCCGTCCGGTGATCGGCATCATGAACACATGGTCCGAGCTGACGCCGTGCAACGCGCATTTGAACGTGCTCGCGGAATCCGTGAAACGCGGCGTGTATGAAGCGGGCGGCTTTCCCGTCGAAGTGCCGGCCTTTTCGGCTAGCGAATCCGGTTTCCGCCCGACGGCGATGATGTTCCGCAACCTTGCGGCCATGTCGGTGGAAGAACAGATCCGCGGCCAGCCGATGGACGGCTGCGTGCTGCTGGTGGGCTGCGACAAGACCACGCCAAGCCTGCTGATGGCTGCCGCTTCCACCGACATGCCGTCTATCGTGGTGACCGGCGGACCGATGCTGAACGGTTATTACAACGGCGAACGCGTCGGTTCCGGCACGCATCTGTGGCGTTTTTCCGAAGCCGTGAAGGCCGGCGAAATGACGGCCGAGGAGTTTTCCGAAGCCGAAGCCTCCATGTCGCGCTCGGCCGGCTCCTGCAACACGATGGGCACGGCATCGACCATGGCGTCGATGGCAGAAGCTCTGGGAATGGCTCTGTCAGGCAACGCCGCGATTCCCGCCGTCGACAGCCGCCGCCGCGTGATGGCGCAGATGTCTGGGCGGCGCATCGTCGATATGGTCAAGGACGATTTGAAGCCGTCCGACGTCCTGAAAAAGGAAGCCTTCGAGAACGCCATCCGCACCAATGCGGCGATCGGCGGCTCGACCAATGCGGTGATACACCTTCTGGCCATTGCCGGCCGCGTCGGCATCGACCTGACGCTGGAGGATTGGGACCGTTGCGGGCGCGATGTGCCGACCATCGTCAACCTGATGCCATCCGGCAAATATCTGATGGAAGAGTTCTTCTATGCCGGCGGGCTGCCCGTCGTCATCAAGCGTCTGGGCGAAGCCGGTCTGCTGCACAAGGACGCTCTGACCGTTTCGGGCGAAACGATGTGGGACCAGGTCAAGGACGTCACCAATCACGACGAAGACGTCATTCGTCCGGCTGAAAAGGCGCTGACGCAATCCGGTGGCATCGTCGTGCTCAAGGGCAATCTGGCGCCCAAGGGTGCCGTGCTGAAGCCGTCCGCGTCTTCAGCGCATCTGCTGACGCATCGCGGCCGCGCCGTGGTGTTCGAGGACATCGACGACTATAAGGCGAAGATCAACGACGAGGCGCTCGACATCGACGAGACCTGCGTCATGGTGATGAAGAACTGCGGCCCGAAGGGATATCCTGGGATGGCCGAGGTCGGCAATATGGGCCTGCCGCCCAAAGTGCTGCGCAAAGGCATCACCGACATGGTGCGCATTTCCGATGCGCGCATGTCGGGCACCGCCTATGGTACCGTCGTGCTCCACACCTCTCCGGAAGCCGCTGCCGGCGGTCCCCTGGCGGTGGTGCAAACCGGCGATTTCATCGAGCTCGACGTACCGAACCGCCGCCTGCATCTCGACATTTCGAACGCGGAACTTGCTGATCGTCTGGCTGCCTGGCAGCCCAAACACGAGCAGTATGAGTCCGGCTATGCCTGGCTGCACCAGCAGCATGTGCAGGGTGCCGACACCGGTGCGGATCTAGACTTCCTGCGGGGTAATCGCGGAAAGGCGGTCGGTCGTGACAGCCACTGATATTGCTATCGTCGGCGTCGGAAAGATCGCGCGGGACCAGCATGTCCCGTCGATCACCAAGAACGACGCGTTCCGCCTCGCTGCGACGGTCAGCCGGCACTCAGGCGTCGAAGGCGTCGAGAACTTTGCGACGATCGAGGAACTGCTTGAACAGCGGCCGGACCTTCCGGCTGTCGCTCTGTGCATGCCGCCGCAGAACCGCTTCGACGCGGCCTGGACCGCGATCAAGGCCGGCCGTCATGTCCTGCTGGAAAAGCCGCCGGGGGCTACGATCGCCGAAGTTCAGGCGCTGGTAGAGGCTGCGCGTGACAAGGGCGTTGCGCTGTTTGCCACTTGGCATTCACGCTATGCCGCTGCCGTGCCTTCGGCCAAGGCCTGGTTGGCAAAGCGACAGGTGCAATCCGCCCGCATCACCTGGAAGGAAGATGTGCGTCGCTGGCATCCCGGCCAGGAATGGATTTGGCAGCCGGGTGGGCTCGGTGTGTTCGATCCTGGCATCAACGCGCTGTCGATCCTGACCGAAATCGTGCCGCATCCGGTTCGCGTGACATCCGCCGAACTGGAGTTTCCGGAAGGACGCGATGCGCCGATCGGAGCACAGCTGCAGTTTGCGGGCGCTAACGGCGAGACGGTGTCCGCCGACTTCGACTGGCGCCAGACCGGGCCTCAGACCTGGGACATCGACGTCCTGACAAACGACGGGACGCTCAAGCTGTCTTCCGGCGGTGCCGAGATGACGGTCGACGGGAAGGTTGTCATACAAGAAGCCGACAGCGAGTATGACGGCATCTATGCACGCTTTGCCACCCTGGTTGCGGAGCGTGCGATCGACGTAGACCTTGCGCCGCTTGTGCATGTTGCCGATGCATTCATGTTGGGCCGCCGCATTGCAGTCGACGCCTTCGACATGTAACTCCAGTCGAACACGCATTCGACGCTGGAAAGGACTGAACCATGTCTGACAACTTCAAGCCACGCGGCCGCCACCTGATAGCTGGGGAATGGGTGGATGGATCGCAGAGCTTCCAGTCCGATCCGGTTTCGGGCGAGCCGCAGACTTTTGCGCTGGGAACGGCTGCCGACATCGACCGCGCCGTTAAGGCTGCGGAAGACGCGTTCTGGGTATTTGGATCGTCCAGCCGGGAAAATCGCGCGGCGTTCCTTGAAGCTATTGCCGATGCAATCGAAGCCCGTGGCGCAGCCATTACCGCCATCGGAACGCGGGAAAGCGGTTTGCCCGCCGGGCGTCTGGAAGGTGAACGCGGGCGCACGACCGGCCAGTTGCGCTTGTTTGCCGGGCATATCCGTGACGGCGCTTATCTCGACAAGCGGCATGATCTCGCAATGCCCGACCGCAAGCCGGCGCCGCGCCCCGAAATCAAGCTGGTTCAGCGGCCGATCGGCCCCGTCGGCGTGTTCGGCGCCTCGAATTTCCCCCTCGCCTTCTCCACGGCTGGTGGTGATACGGCATCCGCGCTCGCAGCCGGCTGCCCGGTTGTGGTGAAGGGGCATCCCGGTCACCCCGGTACGGCAGAGATCGTAGCCGAAGCCATTCTGGAAGCGATCGAGAAGACCGGCCAGCATCCCGGCACCTTCTCGCTCGTGCAATCCAACACCAACGAGGCCGGCGAAGCGCTGGTGCGCCATCCGCTGATCAAGGCAATCGGCTTTACCGGCTCGC
>NZ_DAMBUH010000040.1:0-1280 GCF_032053605.1 Tianweitania sp. | reverse complement strand
GGGCGGCGGGCGCGCCTTGTTCGACATTGCCAACAGCCGCGAAGAGCCGATCCCGTTCTTCGGCGAGCTTGGCTCGGTCAACCCCGTGTTCGTGCTGCCGGAAGCCGCGAAGGCTCGCGGTGAAACGATCGCTCGGGATTGGGCGGCATCGCTGACCATGGGTGTCGGCCAGTTCTGCACCAATCCCGGCATCATCGTCGTGCCTGACGCGATTGCAGAGGGCTTCGAGAAAAACGCGGCGGAGGCGCTCGGCGCCGTGCAGGCACAGCCGATGCTGTCGAAAGGGATCGCCGACGCGTTCCGCCGCGGTTCGGCACGGATCGCCGGCAGCAATGCCGTGCGCCAGGCCCATGCCGCCGAAGGCACCGGCCGCGAAGCCGCCCCTGCCCTCTTCGTAACGGATGGCGACACGTTCCTCGCCAATCCCGAACTCGGCGAGGAGGTCTTCGGCCCGCTCGGCATCATGGTGCGCGCGAGCGGCGGCGATCAGATGCTAGAGATCGCGCAGGGCTTGCGCGGCCAGCTCACGACGACGCTTCAACTCGATAGCGGCGACACGGATCTGGCAAAACAGCTCGTGCCAGTGCTCGAGCGCAAGTCCGGCCGTATTCTCGCAAACGGCTACCCGACCGGCGTGGAAGTGGCGGACGCGATGATGCATGGCGGCCCCTACCCTGCCAGCACCAATGTTTCGACGACCTCGGTGGGCACGCTGGCGATCCGGCGCTTCCTGCGCCCCGTCGCCTATCAGAACCTGCCGGCCGAGCTTCTGCCGCAAGACTTGGCATGACGACGACGCCTACAAGCAAGGCGGAGCGCATCGACTGGATCGCCGTCGATTGGGGTACGAGCAATCTGCGCGCTTGGGGCATGGCGGCGAACCGCGCGGTGGCAACAGTCACCGCGCCGACCGGCATGGGCGGGTTAGAGCGACATCAGTTCGAGCCTGCCCTGCTTGCCGCAATCGAACCGTGGCTTTCAGCCGATCGCACGATCGAGGTCGTTGCCTGCGGCATGGTTGGCGCGCGGCAAGGCTGGCAGGAAGTGCCGTATGTCTCGGTGCCGACCGAACCGATCATTGCTTCATCCATGCAGCGGGTTGCGACATCGGACCTGCGCATAAGCGTCAGCATCATTCATGGTCTGAGCCAGGGCGAACCCGCCGATGTCATGCGCGGCGAGGAAACGCAAATCGCCGGCCTGCTTGCTCTGGAACCTGGGTTCACCGGCATGGCTTGCTTGCCGGGAACGCACTCTAAATGGGCCCGGATCGAAGCCGG
>NZ_DAMBUH010000039.1:0-30672 GCF_032053605.1 Tianweitania sp. | reverse complement strand
ACGGCGGCTGCGCCGGGGACCTTGCGGATCGCGAACCAGCCCCTTCAGAAGAAGATTCGGCCTCGGCCGGACGTGCGCCCTGCCCCGATCCATGCATCGACCCCCTGTTCGCCGACGCATGAGCGTCGGGATCGGGATCCTTCACGTTTAATCCTTCCGCACCGCGCGCCAGAAGGCAGCTGCAGGTGCATCATGTCTTTGAGTTGGCGCCAGCCTAACAGCGAATCGGCCGATCACCAAGGCCGCATATCGAATGTCCGCGCCTGGACCTCATCGCGACGGCTGAACTACGCAGTTCCCGGGCTCGAACCACCTCGAAGCACCATGCAAAGCAAACACAACCTATTCCCGATCCTTGTCCCGCGGCTTGGCATCTTCGCCCGCATCCTGCGGTTCATCCTGCCAATGATCGATCCCGTCCCCGTGCAAGGACAGATCCACCGTCTTGATCTTGCTCAAATCACCCTGCCCCGGCACATCCGGCGTTGCTTCCACCGCACTCGCCGCCGAAGACCCGTCCTTCTGCTTCGCCATTATCCTGCTTCTCCCGCTTGGTTGGGTTGTTGCTGGGACAACCGATGGCGGGGTGGTCAAGTTCCCGAGGGCAGGGGCGCGGAGCATAGGAGCGAAAATACTGGGTCCGGCCGCTCCATCTTGTTCCTGAAACCGGCGGCGCTATTCTTGTGGCAGCCAACCTAAGGGTTCCGTTGATCGACCTTTGTCGATTGGCTCATCTCCCGTTGCTGGCTGATCAGCCGCTCTTTGCACCATCCTAAAACTGGAAGCTTTCCGATTATGCGCTGGTATAACATCAAGTCCTGGGTCGCGGGCTCCATCTCCCTGTCCCATGATGCGATGCATGTGCATGTTGGTCTTCTGCTCTTCTTTGTCTTGCTTGGACTGTTTCGTCAAAGTTCGCGTCGGCTGGCAATAGCTTGGACATTGACCTTGGCGGCTACGCTCTTCAATGAAGCGCTGGACGGCTATGACTGGATAGTCTGGACCGGTACGATCAACTGGATCGAAAGCCTCAAGGACACGCTTAACACGATGTTCTGGCCAGCTGTCGCAGCCGTTGTGTTGAGCTATCGTGATCGTGTGGATAGCTCACTTGTTGTTCGCGAGCGACAGACCACAACCAACGAGTAGCATGATACCTTCCGGCATCACCCGCCGACTACCAACTCTACCGCTGAGGACCCTCTGGTCGTCAACTCGCCGATGGCTTTCTCGTAAGCAGCCAGCACAATAGCCTGATCGAACTCTCTTTCCATCTTCAAACGCCCGGCACGTCCCATGGCGGTCCGTGCCTGCTGGGGCAGTTGAAGAACGCGCTCCATTGCTGCGGCAAGACTATCGGCACTACGAGCGGCACACAAAAAGCCGGTGACCTCGTCGTCCACGACCGATCGGCATCCTGGGACATCCGTCGCGATAAGCGGACGTGCCATGGCGGCAGCTTCGATCAAGGTGCGTGGCGCGCCTTCTCGGTAGGATGGCAGAACGACACACTGCACGGATCTGATGAAGGGCCTCACGTCCGGCGTTGTTCCGAGATACTCGACAATGCCTTCCCGCTCCCACATTTCGACCGTTGCAAGATCGATCGCCGTGCGGTTCTCCGATCCGGCAGCTCCAAGAAGCTGAAAGCGAGTGTTTGGCGCGCGTGCCTTGATCAGCCGCGCAGCTTCAACAAATTCTAGCACGCCCTTGTCGCGCAACAGACGAGCGATCATCAGAAAAGTCGTCGCCTCTGTTTCCGGAGGTAGATCGCTTGCAGCAAAGCGCGAAAGATCTATGCCCGAGCCAGGTAAAAGGCGCGCTTGCTCCGGTCGCACAAGCTTCCTTTGGATAAACAGCGCACGATCATCGCCATTTTGGAAGAAGATGAACCGAAGTTTGCCGAACGCCCGTCGATAAAGGTTTTCGGCGATAAACCGCAGCGTGCCATTCGAGAGAAAGGCAGTCCCAAGGCCGCTGACATTTGGGATGAAAGGAACGCCGCAGGCGTTTGCTGCCATGGCGCCAAAAACATTGTTCTTGATCGTATAACTAAGAACAACATCCGGACGCTCCGCACGAAAATGCCGTTTGAAGCTTCGCAAAAGCTTTAAATCGTCTAATGGGTTGAGGCCCTTCACGTTCATCGCCAGCGGCAGGAACCGAGCGCCGAGGCTTGCTAGTTCTGGAACACTGTCATCGGGTGGCGCAAGTACCGTCACCTCGTGACCGTCCGCAACCAAGCCGTCTAGAACCGATCGTCTGAAATTAACAATGTTCCAGGCAGCGTTCACGGTCATGAGGATTTTCATAGGCGCGTCCGAACACGATGATGCCGTTGAAAATCGTGGTTGGTCATACCGAAGGAACAGGACTGGCTGCCCAGATGTAGGCGCCCTCTCTCGGGCAAATGCTTTGAAGCCACAGTCGCCTACTTCGCGCCGAAGCCAGTTAGCATTGTCTTGATCGTTCGCAATACAATCACTAGATCAAGCCAAGGCGAGAAGTTCTTGATGTAGTAGAAGTCGTAATGAAGCTTACTCAGAACCTCGTCTACGCTCGAGACATGCCCCTGATTAACCTGAGCCCAACCGGTGATGCCGGGCCGAACGATATGCCGATAGCGGTAGAAAGGCAGCTTTTCTTCATAAAGCTCAGAGAGCGCCATGGCTTCCGGGCGCGGCCCGATCCAGCTCATTTCTCCGCGCAAGATGTTTACCGCTTGCGGAAGTTCGTCGAGCCGGGTGCGGCGCAGGAACCGCCCCAGACGCGTAATCCGCGAATCGTTGTCCCTGGTAACGGCTGCTTCCCGGCTTCGTCCGGCAGGTTGCTCGGCTTGCATGGTGCGAAACTTGACCATGTGGAAGGCTTGTCCCCGGTAACCCATCCGCTGCTGACGAAATAGCGCAGGGCCTGGAGAATCCCAGCGGATTGCCAAGCCGATTGCCAGTAGTAGCGGCGACAAGACGATCAAAGCAAGAAGAGCGCAGCCCCAGTCCAAGGCCTGCTTGATTTTGAGGTACAGCATGTTGGGGTTGAGCGATCCCAACGTGTTCTCGGAAAGGTGCTCGATGTCAGTGCGGCCGGTGAGCGACTCAAGGACCTGTTTCAGGTGATAAACAGGGATTCCCGCCAAAGCGGCATCGGCAATGAAGCGCTCCCACTCGTCGGAGAGATCGGCACGCAGGTCTACGACGATACCGCTGACCCCAGCAGGCGGCGTTGTGGGAGTGCGAACACGATGCCAGACTACATCGCGGATCTCCGTCAGCACGTCCACAGCCCCACCAGGCACAACAGCAAGCTCCCGAGGTGAGAGCCGGCGGGACACAATGCTCATGCCGAAATACCATAGCGTCGACATGGCGAAGCTGCCGGCGGCCTGAAAGCGGCTGTAATCCAGGCGCCAAAAGAAGATGATGAGAAAAATCGTTCCGTAGGACAAGGCGAAGGTTGGGAAGATAGAACCCGCTCCTGCAATACCCGGAACCCTGACCAGCTTGCGATAAATCAGGTAACCGAGCAGATGCGCGCAAAACGCGGCCACCAAGGTGGTCTGCATATTACGCTCCGAAAAGATCGAGATACCGCCACTGCTCATCCGCAGCACCGCTGGCAGCAGGATCGCAAAGGCCAATCCACCGAGAAGCTGGAACCGCATCATGCCAAACAGGCCGCGCTGTGCGCCAAGCCTGGGGATCGACTGGTCAAGTGACGGCATGAATGATTTTCGGGGGCTGTTTCGGCGGCCCGCAACGTACACCAACACCTATATCACGCAACCCTGATGTTGAAATTGTCATACAAGGCGTTGTAAGTGCGTGTGGCGACGGTGCTTCGTGTCCGCACTTGCAGGCAGGTGTCGCTCTTGATGGCGTAGGAAGCGTCGCGTACAGCAACGTACAGACTTTCAGGCGAGCCACCATGCTCGTTCAAGCGTGTAGAGCCAAAGGTCGACCTTCAGCCACACCGCGCAAGATAATCAGGTGAACCAGCTTGTTGGCGTTCAGCCATGAGTTGGCTCGCTTCAGGAGCATGACTGCATGAGACGTATCCTCGTAACGGGCACAGCTGGCTTTATTGGCTTTCATCTGGCCAAGCTGCTGCTCGCCGAGGGTTTTCGCGTCCATGGCTATGACGGCATGACGGACTATTACGATGTCCGCCTTAAGCAGCGTCGTCATGCCATGCTGCTTCAGAATGGAAACTTCTCTGCCACAGAGGGCATGCTGGAGGATCAGGCACGGTTTGACCAGGTCGCGAACGACTTCGCACCGGATGTGATCGTCCACCTCGCGGCGCAGGCCGGGGTTCGCTACAGCCTGGAGAACCCACGCGCCTATCTCGACGCGAATGTGATCGGCACCTTCAACGTCATGGAGGCTGCCAGGCGGCTCCAGGTGCAACATCTGTTGATGGCGTCAACCTCATCGGTCTACGGCGCCAATGATGAGATGCCGTTTACCGAAACCGAGAAAGCCGACACCCAGCTTACGATCTATGCGGCAACCAAGAAGGCCAATGAGAGCATGGCGCATGCCTATGCTCACCTCTGGAACCTTCCGACGACAATGTTCCGCTTCTTCACGGTTTACGGCACCTGGGGCCGTCCGGATCTCGCGCTCTACAAGTTTGTCGATGCGATCCTGGATGACCGCCCGATCGACATCTACAACCATGGCGACATGTATCGCGACTTCACCTATGTCGACGATCTCGTGCGCGGCATCCGCCTCCTGATCGATGCGCCGCCGATGCGGCCGGCCTCCAAGGACGAGATCGAGCCAGGTGACAGCCTGTCGCCTGTCGCGCCCTTTCGCATCGTCAATATCGGCAATTCCGAAAAGGTCAGGCTGCTCGATTTCATCGATGCGATCGAAGATTGCCTCGGGAAGAAGGCCGTCCGCAACTACATGGACATGCAGTTGGGCGACGTGCCTGCGACATGGGCCGATGCTGATCTTCTTCAACGACTGACGGGTTACCGCCCACAAACCGATTTCCGCGAAGGCATTGCGATGTTCGTGGCCTGGTTCAGGGACTACTATCAGAAATGAGTGAGCTTTCGCGCATGCTGCCCAAGGATGATGCCACGCTGGCCGTAATCGGTCTCGGCTATGTCGGACTTCCTTTGGCTGTCGAGTTCGGCAAACACCGCAAGGTGCTCGGCTTCGACATCAATCAGGCTCGCATCGCGGAATTGAAGGGCGGCACCGACCATACGCTGGAGACGTCTCCCGAGGAGTTGGCCGAAGCCAAGCATCTGAGCTTCACCGCGGACCCAGCGGAACTCGCTGCCGCACAAATCTATATCGTCACCGTTCCGACCCCAATCGACGACAGCAAGCGCCCCGACCTTACGCCGCTCATCAAGGCATCGGAAACGCTCGGACGCGTGCTGAAGCGCGGCGATATCGTGATCTACGAATCCACGGTCTATCCCGGCGCCACCGAGGAAGACTGCGTTCCGGTTCTTGAGCGTGTTTCGGGTCTGAAGTTCAACGTGGATTTCTTCGCCGGTTACTCGCCAGAGCGCATCAACCCGGGCGACAAAGCGCATCGGCTGACCACGATCCGCAAGGTTACATCCGGCTCGACACCGGAAGTCGCCGACCTGGTCGACGCGCTATACGGTTCGATCATCGAAGCCGGCACCTACAAGGCTGAATCGATCCGCGTGGCGGAAGCGGCAAAGGTCATCGAGAACACGCAGCGCGACCTCAACATCGCGCTCATCAACGAACTCGCCATCATCTTCAACCGCATGGATCTCGACACGGAAGCCGTGCTGAAGGCTGCCGGCACGAAGTGGAACTTCCTCCCCTTCCGCCCCGGCCTCGTCGGCGGTCACTGCATCGGCGTCGACCCCTATTACCTCACGCACAAGGCAGAAGCGCTCGGCTACCACCCGCAAGTGATCCTAGCCGGACGCCGCATCAACGACGGCATGGGCGCCTATGTCGCCGGCCAGATGGTCAAGGCCATGCTCAAGCGCCGCATCCAGGTCAACGGCGCCCGCGTGCTCGTTCTCGGCCTGACCTTCAAGGAAAACTGCCCGGATTTGCGCAACACGCGGGTGGTGGATGTCGTTTCCGAGTTGGAAGAGTTTAACATCGCGGTGGATGTTTACGATCCTTGGGTCGATGCGCATGAAGCCAAGCATGAATATGGGATTGATCTGATCACAAGCCCAGATGCCCAAAGCTATGACGGTGTGATTTTGGCGGTGGCGCATCGTGAGTTCGGCGAGATGGGTTCAGACGGCATTCGCGCCTTGGGGGCCGAGGACCATGTTCTTTATGATCTGAAGCATGTTCTGCCCAACGGCACTGCAGACCTGCGGCTTTGACAAGGGAAGAACCCATGAAATCCTTCGCTTTGATCGGCGCTGCAGGCTACATCGCACCTCGGCACATGAAGGCCATTCGCGAGACCGGCAACGACCTGGTTGCGGCTTTCGATCCCAATGACTCGGTCGGTATCATCGACAGCCATTTTCCGGAAGCCAACTTCTTCACGGAGTTCGAGCGCTTCGACCGCCACGTCGACAAGCTTCGCCGGCAGGAGAAAGGCATCGATTACGTGTCGATCTGCTCGCCGAATTACCTGCATGACAGCCATATGCGCTTCGGCCTGCGGTCCGGCGCCGATGTCATCTGCGAAAAGCCGCTGGTGCTCAATCCCTGGAACATCGATGGCCTTGCGGAGATCGAGCGCGACACCGGTCGCAAGATCAACACCATCCTCCAGCTGCGCCTGCATCCGGCGATCATTGCCCTGCGCGAGAAGATGCAGAGTGCGCCGGCAGACCGCAAAGTCGATGTCGACCTGACCTACATCACATCACGCGGCAAGTGGTACCTGCAGAGTTGGAAGGGCGACGACCGCAAGTCCGGCGGCATCGCGACCAATATCGGCGTGCACTTCTATGACATGCTGCATTTCGCCTTCGGCGCCCTGCAGGAGAACATCGTTCATCTGCACGACGAAACAAAAGCTTCCGGCTATTTGGAATATGAGCGTGCGCGCGTGCGCTGGTTCCTTTCGGTCGACGTCAACGATATTCCCGAAGAGGAGCGCTCGAAGGGCAAGCGCACCTACCGTGCCATCCTTGCAGACGGCGACAGCATTGAGTTTTCCGACGGCTTCACGGATCTTCATACACGCAGCTACGAGGAAATTCTGGCTGGCCGAGGTTTTGGACTGGAAGAAAACCGCGTCGCGATCGAAACGGTCGCTCATATCCGCTCGGCGCAAATCACCTCAGCTGGGGAACAACATCCCTTCATGCGGAACCGCCGCTGATGGCCGGCTCGATCCATCCCAGCGCGATTGTCGATGAGGGTGCGGAGATCGGCGATGGCAGCCGTGTCTGGCACTTCGCCCATGTTTGCGGCGGCGCGCGCATTGGCCAAGGCGTCTCGCTTGGGCAGAACGTCTTCGTCGGCAACAAGGTCGTGATCGGCGATCGCTGCAAGATCCAGAACAATGTGTCGGTCTATGACAATGTGACCTTGGAAGACGGTGTGTTCTGCGGCCCGTCCATGGTGTTCACCAACGTGCACAATCCGCGTGCGCTGGTGGAGCGCAAGAACGAATATCGCAACACACTTATCCGCCACGGCGCGACACTCGGTGCCAATTGCACGATCGTCTGCGGCGTAACAGTTGGCCGCTTCGCCTTTATCGGCGCCGGCGCGGTTGTCAGCCGCGACGTGCCTGATTTCGCCTTGATGGTCGGCGTTCCTGCGCGGCAGATCGGTTGGATGAGCGCATTTGGCGAGCGGCTGGATCTGCCCTTGGAAGGCGAGGCAGAATGCACATGCCCGCATACGGGAGATCGCTATCTCCTGCGGGGCAGGACGGTGACGCTAGAGCAGGTTTCTGCATGAAGCCTTCGCCGATTGATAACATAGCTTCGTTAGATAGTCTTCCTCTCATCTGCCATTTAATAAAGCCTGAAGAACTCGCGGTCTCCCAAACATGAAAAAATGCACTAAACGGCTTTTCGGGAAAAAGTATGAGTTCCACTGGGCTCGACAATTTGACTCAGTCCTACCGCCTAGTATTTGCCTGTATCCCGATGCACCGAGCCACTGTGACCCCGACGTAAGGGTTGTCATATCCGCGAAACTGCCCGAGTTCCAGCCTGCTTCAGTCAATCCAAAGATACATCAAAGCGCTTTAGGCGAGATGCGCGTGCATATGGGCAGCATCTCTGCGTCCTGGAAGTATACGGATGCTGGTGTCCTTGCAGTTGATGTTGTGATTCCTGAAACTAGCGATCTAAAACGCGCGGCTCGTAAATTTTATTCGATGGAATATTCGACTGAAGTTGAGCGGTTCGAACAACTTCTCCATGAACTTGTCCTAGTTCCCTCAGTTTATTTCTTCGGAGACGCAGCTCCGATCCACTCTGCTGCTGTTGCGACTGCCGACGGCACAATGTTACTCGCCGGGACAGGCGGAGTTGGCAAATCTTCGGCCGTACTTGCATTCCGCAAGCAAAAGGATATCGGCTTCATCGCTGACGATATCTCCATCGTGTCTGCTAATGGCCAAGTTTTTGGTAATATGGCCTGGCCTAAGATCTATGGGTACAACTGCGTAGGCAACGAAATGGCGCGTGAACTTCTGCGCGGACGCAGCCTTGCCGATCAACTGCACTTCCACGTCAAAAACCGTCTTAACCCATCGCGTGTTCGACGGAAGCTGGCACCTGACCGACTCTATGACTCGGTTGTGCCCGACGGAAAACCGCTCAATACCCTGTTCTACTTGTTTAGAGAAGATGTACCAAACATGGCCTTGACTCAACTGCCCGTCGAGAGTGCAGTAGAGATGTCGATTGCGGTGATGGAGTCCGAATATGGCGTATTCCATCGGCACTTGAACTGGGAAGAGTATAATTCTTTCGGCGGCAACCGCACTCCCATCCTTACCATGGCACAGGTCAGGGACAAGTGGAGGGCAATTTATCGTTCAGCCTTCAGCAAAGCCGAGATCATCAAGGTTGGCATTCCACTCGACATTGACCATGCGCGCTACCAGTCCGAAATTGTAAAGATTGTCACACGATGAGTGACGTGACGCAGGTTGTATTCAACACTGCTTCCTATCCTTATCCGCATGGCGAGCAATTTATCGAATCTGAGATTGTTCACTGGGCGTGCCTGACAGGAACGAATGTAGTTATACTGCCCTCCACGTCGAGCGGAACGCCTCGAACAATACCCTCCGGCATTGGTGTTCAGCCAGCATCTTCGCTTTCTGCTTTCGTGAAGATTTCCTGCGCAATGCAGGCATTCGTCCACCCTCTCCTGTGGGAGGAATTCTGGCAACTGCATCGCAAAGGCCAACTGAACGCTACAAGGTGCTTCCTGGCACTGAAATCAGTCGCCTTTGTCTTAAGGGAGAAAGCCGACATTTCACGCAGACTGCGGGGAGCCGGCCCCATTGATCTTGCTTATAGCTACTGGAATAATGAAACGGCTTACGCGCTGTGCCTTTTAAAACGAGAAGGCCGCATCAGGCATGTTATTTCCAGAGCCCACAGATACGACCTCTACGAAGAAAAGCGAAAGGCCGGCTACATGCCAGTCAAACGCCAGTTGGTGGACGATTTTGACTGCGTGTATGGCATTTCGAATGATGCATGCATCTATTTAGGTGAACGATACGGGTTTGCCGCTAATAAGTTACAGGTCGCCCGTCTGGGCGTCTCCATTCCGGAGAAGCCGGCCAATGCCAGCACAGACGGAGTTGTGCGCATGCTATCGGTGTCATTTTGCGTGGAGGTGAAAAGGATCCACAAGATAGTTGAGGCCATTTGTCAGGCCTGCAGCGCAAATCCTGGCCTTGTCATCGACTGGGTTCATATTGGCGGCGGCCCATTGAGACAAGATTTGGAGGCCACATCCAAGCGCATCTTAGGCACGTTGCCAAACGCACGGTTTCGGTTCGCTGGTGTGTTGAGCAACAAAGACGTACTGCAGTTCCTCAGCGATAACCCGGTAGATGTATTTATCAATAGCAGCGCATCCGAGGGCATTCCCGTTTCGATTATGGAGGCGATGGCATTTGGAGTGCCAGCGATAGCACCGGCCGTGGGCGGCGTGCCCGAACTGGTCAACGACGGTACCGGCGTCCTACTGTCGGCAGAAATGCATCCGGCGGAGGTGTACGCTGCTATCTGCACTTTGACAGGCGAAAAGGCAGAGATCTATCGGACAGGTGCACGGCAATTCGTTGAGGAGCGATACTCCGCCTCGCGCAACTACTCTCATTTCGTCTCGCAGGCAGTTTCACTTGCAGAGCGCCCTGATGCCTAGCCGCAGATGAAGATAAGCAACATTCTCGGATATGCATTTGGTCCTATAACGGCCGCTTTGATCGGCGTGGTCGCCTTACCGATTACTGCATGGGTCTTCTCGCCCTCTGACATAGGACGCTTGAACGTCTTTCAGGTATGCCTGTCGTTTGGATTGCTGCTTTCGACCTTTGGGCTCGACCGGGCCTATATACGTGAGTATCACGAGTCCAGCGATCGCCTGCACCTCTTCGCCGCCTGCTTCTTGCCTGGGCTTCTGTTGATTGCAGTGCTTGTTGTCCTGACGCTTCCCGTCAGAGAGTCGGCAGTGCAATGGCTCTACTCGACGCGGGACGCCTCTCTATACCTCATCACAGTCTTGGCTTTGGTCGCCAATTATATTTCTCGATTTCTCTCCCTCATTGTTAGAATGCAGGAGCGAGGTTGGGCTTACTCTATGAGCCAAGTTCTACCGAAACTGCTTTCCCTCACTCTTATAGGTTCTGTTTTCCTGTCAGGAGCGCATGCAAATTTTCGTCTGCTTCAGGGAATTACGTTCGCTTCCATTTTGGTGGTGATGTTGGTTTTTGCATGGAACACACGACAGGATTGGATCCAGATGAGCTCCGCTCGCATTCGCTGGGCTGAGATGAGGAAGCTTCTGGCTTATGGCTTTCCGCTGGTGTTTTCAGGCCTCGCATACTGGGGCCTTACGGCGACAAGCACTTTTGCGCTTCGCCATTGGTCGTCGCTGGACGAATTGGCGGTGTATTCCGTGGTCAACAGCTTCGCTGGCGCTGCGGTCATTTTCCAGTCGATCTTCGCAACCATCTGGGCACCCACGGTTTACAAGTGGGTAGCGCACGGCATTGACATGAGACGAGTGGATGTCGTTGCACGCCACGCCTTGCTGATTGTGTGCTTGATCTTCATTGCCGTGGGACTGTTCTCGTGGACCGTCGATTACCTCCTCCCGCCACACTACCGAATGGTCAAGTATCTGCTTGCAGCTGCGATAGCGCCATCGCTTCTATATACTCTCTCGGAAGTAACGACCGTTGGCATCGGGATTTCCCGACGCACGGGCTGGACGATCTGGATCACAGTAGCCGCACTCCTCGTCAACGCCGCGATGAGTTGGTGGCTGGTGCCTCAGTATGGATCAGCCGGGGCAGTTCTATCGAACGCTGCTGCGTTTTTTGTCTTCTTCCTGCTAAGGACTGAGGTCTCGGCGGCGCTGTGGCGTCAGTTTCCACGTGCCAAGCTCTATGTAATGTTATGTGGGATGATCTCTTTGGCGGCAGCCATCGTTGGATCGGCAGAACGACTGCCTCCTCTTTACCCTTTCATTTGGCTCGTTCCACTGGGGATCGTTATCGTTGTTTGCCGGAGTGAGATTTTTGACATGTTCGCAATAGCTAAGAACCGGCTGGGAGTTCGAACATGAGACTTTCGACCTCTTCTATCGTTCGTAAGGCGACTGTCAGTGCAACCAATTAGGATCGCTCACTTAACAGTTGTTCGGAGTTTGTCCGATGGCCAAAAGAAGCAGCTACTCTTTGAGGCCGAAGCGAGCTCAGATTTGTCAAACACTATGTGGACTACAGTGGCACTTCACTGCGAACCCTCGTCACATAATTTTATCCGCCAAATACCTTGGGTATTTCGCGCAATTTTTCTCCGGAACCTCTACGGCTGGATCGTTGCAGCTCGTCTCTCTCGTACGAACGATATTCTCCTCATGCGTCACATGCCGTTTGATCCTTTCGCCCTCATTTTCTCTCGCTTATTACACAATCGGATCTCGGTTCATCATAGTAAAGAAATGTCAGAACTTATACTAATCCGGAGCGGCCTTAGGGGACTGATAGCCTCCAAGATTGAAAGCATCACCGGCCAAACCGCCATCATGCAGGCCGCAGCAATCATTGGTGTTACCGAAGAGATTGCTACCTACGAAATGCATCGGGCAGACAGAGCAAAAGCCAGCTGCGTTTATCCGAATGCTATAAAAGCGTCATCTGTCAAACTACTGCCGGATCGTCGTGATCGCGAAACAGTGAATGTAGCTTTCATATGTGGCACATTTTCGGAATGGCACGGGTTAGAACGGCTGTTCTCGGCCGTGAGAGAATATCCTGATAATAGCATTGAAGATAAGTTGCGTATCTACCTGATTGGTAACTTATTTGGACATCAGCGCCAAGCTATTATACAAAATGCTAGACTGAAATCGATTTTCCAACCGCTAGGCCACATGCCGGAAGCTGCCTACCGGCCAATACTTGAGAGATGCGACCTTGGGCTGACCTCTTTTGCTCTGGACTTAAAAGACCTAAGGGAAGCAGCAACTTTAAAGGTGAGGGAGATGCTTGCCATGGGCCTGCCCGTTTATGCCGGCCATAAAGACACAGCGCTGAGCAATGATTTTCCGTATTATGTTAACGATAGGATAATTAACGTGGACAGCTTGCTGTCTTTTGCCAAAAGAATGAAAGCTGTGTCGCGTGATACTGTCCGCTCTTCCGCAGAACCTTTTATCGATAAAGTCAAGGCCATGGATCATGTAGCAGCGTTTTGTCGACAGCATTTTAATATATAGCTATGGCTGAGGTTTTTCAGGGATTACATATAGATAATGGTTCTATACACCCCTCGCAGCACTATTCATTGGTATATACTTTACTCCTTTGTTGACCCACTTGAGTAACAATATGCCTTACGTAGATATCACGCGAGGATCTATAATTGGCGCCGTTTTGGATACTTTTTATTGTTCCCCTCTGGGCCTCAATCAAAGAGAGGTCTACATTAGAAACTAGAGAGAGAACATTCTCACTCAATTTTTTTTTGATATTATTAGCAGTTTTGATCGGCCTTCGATTTGAGGTCGGAGGAGATTGGGAAACATACCTTGCATATTACTATAGAACCGTAGGCTTATCATTTACTGAGGTCCTCACAAGAAAAGACCCCGGCTATATTCTAGTCAACTGGTTATCCTGGACTCTTGATGGCGATATTTGGTTAGTTAATCTGGTCTGCGCTTGCTTATTTGCATTCGGCTTAGTCGCATTTGCAAAGGCGCAGCCACGACCTTGGCTGGCCCTGTTGGTTGCTGTCCCATATTTGGTGATCGTCGTTGCTATGGGCTATACCAGGCAAGGCGTCGCTATCGGCTTGGCCATGCTCGCGCTTCGCGCGTTTACACGTGATAGTTCGGTCGTCAAATTTGTTTTCTGGATCGCCTTAGCAGCTACATTCCACAAGTCCGCTGTTATGCTTGTTCCGCTCGCTGCTTTATCGAGCAATCGCGGGCGGGTTTGGACAGCTGCCTGGATTGCTGGAGCAACGGCCCTTCTTTATTACCTGTTCCTTGAGGACAGTGTTGACCGCCTCATGTATGGCTACATAACCAAGGAGTATCAGTCTCAGGGCGCGGCAATCCGCGTCGCGATGAATGCCCTTCCTGCAAGCATTTTTCTGGCTTTTCGACGCCGTTTTCAGCTTTCCCTTGAAGAGAGGCGGCTGTGGACGAACATGGCACTCCTCGCATTAGCGTTCGTCGTCTTCTTGTTTGTTTCGCCTTCCTCAACCGCTGTGGACAGGTTGGCACTTTACATCATACCCATACAGCTCTTTGTCTTCTCGCGATTGCCGGAAGCGTTTCCCGTTCGCGGGAAAATCAGCTTGGTGGCTGTACTTGTTATTCTCTACTCAGCTGCCGTGCAGTTCGTCTGGCTCAATTTCGCAGCTAATGCTAAATCTTGGGTACCCTACAGCTTCTATCCATTTTCCTAAGTGCATAAGCATCATAACTTAGCTGGGTGAAAGCTAGATTGATCGTGTAGGTACCTTCATCTTTCGTCCATTGTGCCGAACCGTCATCATACGAGCACTTGACGATGTTGAACGCTTAAAATCCGCGTGGAAGATAACAGCGTTGAGCCAGACGAAGGTCACGGCCAGCGCCATCGTTCGCAGCGGATAATCCACTGCCGAATGGATGAGCAGGAAGACGATGCCGAGAAAGGCCGCTTTCTGGAACTGGTTGAACCGGATTAGCACGCCTTGCCTTACCAGCAGCAGGCAATAGGCGACGATCAGGACGGCAGCTACGATGCCGCCTTCGAAGACAAGCTCGGCATATTCATTATGCGCATGGTTGACGAAGCTGGCGAAGATCATGTTCGCGTCTTCATAGACTTGGTAGGCGCGTGGGAAGGTGCCGTAGCCGACGCCCAGCAGCCAATTTTCCCTGATTCCTTCAAGCGTTGTGCGCAGGAACTCCCAGCGACCGAACCCAACGTCCAGTTCTTTCTGCTCGACGATCGTCCACGTTCCCATGGCGTAAACGCCGAGAACCACCAGCGTGCCGAGCACAGCGGCAACACTCGCGCGCGATTGTGCCCTGAGGAACACGATTGCAGAGATCACCGCTGCAGCACCGATGATCGCGCCGGCGCGCGATCCTGCCGCCAGCAAGATCAGCAAGGTCAGGACGATGGCCAGCCCGGCTGCAAGCCCGCGATTCTTGAAGGTGGCAAAGTAAACAAGGAATGGCAGGGTCAGATAAAGCAGGGAGGCCAGATGATTTCGGTTCGCAAAAAGACCGGAGTAGATTGAGAACGGGAGAACCCCATCGATTACCTGCCGGCTGGACGCCGAATATTGCACGAAGACGAAGGCTGCGTTGCAGGCCACGCCCAAAAGCATGAACGGCAAAAGCGCGTGCACAAAGGGTCCGGGCATCCGCATGATCGCGAGAAAAAGAAGCCCGAGCACGGCCACATAACTGAAGCTTAGCAGCGTGCTTCCGGCGCCCGTGCTGATCGTAAGCCAACTGACCGACGAGCCGTCGGGTTGCCGGAACGGCTCGATCCGTAGCCATTCCACGAAACCCGAGGGAAGTGGCAGAAGCTGAACAAGCGGCGCCAGCATAACAAGGCCAACGACGATAAGGACGGACTGGTCGATCGGAGCGCCGTCGGATGCCATGAGCACAGGAACGACCGCAAGAAGAATGCAGACCTGCAGCAGCGCATCCGACCACAGGCCGGCTTCAGTCCCTCCCCCCAGAAGGAGAGATAAGGTCATTGCTGTCCCGACAAGGGTTTTGTGCACGTTGTCCTTGCTAGCTCGCTTCATTGGAGCCGCTCGATGGAAACGTTGTGGAAGGTCACCCGGCCCGAATATCGATAAAGCCAGCTGTCGATGGTCAACCCTGAACGGAGTTCCAGACTTTGCGCGGGACAATCAGCAACATCGAAGTCCACGGCGTTCTCCTTGTTGCGGTAGGTGCCCTCAGCAACATCAAGCCGTGTGATTTCAGTGCCGGGCTTCAAGCACCGCAAGCGCCAGAACAGCCCTTTCGGTGCCTTGAGTAGCGCGCCCGATGCATCGACCTTCAGGCGGTAACGCCCAGGCTCCAGAACCAGCGTCTGCCGTAGCTCGACCTCACGAGCCGGCTTGTCGAGGAAACGAACATTCATGCCGTCCTGCGGCGCGACCGTCGAGCTTTCAAGATAGGCTGCTGCCGTATTTCGATAGATCCAGTCGAATGGAATTGGCGTGCCGCTGGGCTCGAAAGACGCGTTGAACACCAGTCCTGCGCGGTTCCAGTCTTGATCGGACAAGGTGAAAAGAAACAGGCGATGAGCGCCCTGATAGTCTCCGGCGCGCACAAGCGCGTTCAACACGGTGCGAAGTTCAACCGGGGTGGCGGGAGATTTACTTGTACTCAGATCCAGAACGAGCCGGTTGGCCAAAGGTAGTCCGCCATCACTGGTGACCAGCGATCGTATCAACGCACCGCGCCACGGCGGGTTGGCCTGCAGCGTCGTCAGCATTTCTGCGTAAGCGGCTGGATCCTGCAGAAGCGGAGCAAGGATCGCAGCCGCATCGGGGAACTGGTCTCGCCATCGCCGCACGAACAGATCGATATAGCGTACTGCTTCGGCAGTCTGACCCTTGTTCAGCGATGCCGTAATCAGGCGCCGCAAAGCCAGTTTCTCGGTCTTCGAAATGCGATGAGCAGCAAGAAACTGCGCTTCCGCAAGGGCCTGCTCGTTGGATCGCAGTTCCACCTCGCCGAGCAGCGCACGCAAGCGCGCGTCGACCGGATCAAGCGCGATTGCGGCACGCGTTTCCGCTTCAAGATCCGCTAAGGGAGCGGGGTCTGACGGATTTTCGTTCAGAGCCGCGGTGATCGCTTCAACACGAGCGTCGACATTAAACGGATCGACGCTTAGCGCTGCATTCGGCTCAGCCTGCAACAGTCTGCCGAGACCGCCCAGACAAACGAGCAAAAGCAGCGCGAAGGCGGCGACGCAGGCCACCGCCCGACGAGGCATGGACATCGGAACCGGATGCGCCGCTCTGCTGGTCATGAGGTCCCTCTAATTGCTCAGCATCGCCTCCATAGGAGTAGTACTGATTGTTCATGTAGCTGTAGGCGTATTTGTAGTCGTATTTGCCGACGCTGAACTTGGACATCGCTGCGCCGATCACGTGAGCGCCGGAAGCCCGCAGGCGCTTCAATGCCAGGGCGGCGGCCTTCCGGGTGACCTGATTGGAGGACACCACCAAGAGCGTGCCACGAGCCAAACGGCCGAGGATTGGCGCATCAGACAGGCCGATCACGGGAGGCGAATCGATAATGACGAAATCGAAGCGCTCGGCGAGATGCCCAATTAGCAGCGCCATGCGCTGTGACGACAGAAGGTCGGCAGGGTTCGGCGGGATGGTCCCAGAGGTTATGGTCCAGACGTTCTCCGCGCTGGTCCGACGGATCACCTGCGGCAGCTTCTCCTTGGAGACCGTGTTGGTAAGGACGTTGCTTAGGCCAACGGTATTATCGAGGCCGAACTGGCGGTGGACGGCCGGCTTGCGCAAGTCGGCATCCACAACGACCACCTTGGATCCAAGCACACCGAAATCGCGTGCCAGCTTATAGACGGTCGTCGATTTGCCCTCGGCCGGTTCAGCCGACGTTACCATCAGGATCTTCGGCGCACCGTCCGCACCGGCAAACTGGATGGCCGTGCGCAAACTGCGATAGGCTTCCGACAATCCCGACGTCGGGTCTGTCGCGCTTGCCGCCAGTTCCACCGGCTTGACCTGCGGCAAGATCCCCATGACCGGAAGCGCGAGTTCCTTCTCAAGCTGTTCGGGATTTACGAAAGTGTTGTTCAGCAACTCCAGCACGTAAACCACTGCAGCCGCCAATGCAGCGGATAAGGCTAAAGCGAGCGCAAGGTTGATCGGCAGGCGCGGCCAGACCGGTGACTGCGGCATCGGCGCAAGGTCGACGATCGAGGCATTCTGCTGCCGCAACTCGGTCGCCACACCGACATCGTTCAGCTTGCCGATCAGGCTGTCATACTGACTGCGGTTGGAATCCACCTCGCGCTTGAGGATCGTGTACTGGATGTTCTTGTCCTGATAAGCGACCTGCTCGGCCTGCAGCTCGGTCTGCTTCTGCTGAAGGTCGGCTTCGCGCGATTGCGCTTCCTGCAGTTTCAAGCGGACGCCATCCGTGACAACCGCAACACCGCCCTCATATTGCTTGCGCAATTCGCTGATTTGCGCCTGAAGCTGCTGCATTTCCGGAAAACCGGGTTTGAACGTGCTGAGCTTCTGCTGGTACTCGGCTGAAAGACCGGCGATCTCCGAGCGAAGCTTCTGCAAGCCCTCGCTGGACAGAACCTGTTCGAGGCTGCCGCCACGACCCTGGTCGATCTGTTGCACCAGTCGCTGATAATTCAGGCGCTCTTCCACCGCTTTCGACTGAGCAGCGTTAATCGCCTGGATGCTCGTTTCGATCAGAGAACTGTCCGTGCCGGTCATGGTGATGCCGGCTTCCTTGGCATAGGCGACCAAGGCCTCCTCGGACTTCTGGAGCCTGTCCTTGACCTGTAGAACCTGATCCTGAATGAACTGCCGCGCGAGCTCTGACGTTTCGCCGGTCTGATCGACACGCGAGTCGATATAGCTTTGCGCCACACGGTTGGCGACTTCCTGGGCAGTGGCCGGGTTTTGATCGCGAAAGGAGATCGTCAGCAAGCTGGTATTCGCAAGCAGGTCGACCGACAGGTTGTTCATGACCCGCTGGATAGCAATACCTTCCCGCTGTTCTGGCGTGTAGTCAGCCATATCCTGGGAAAAGCGCATGCCGAACGCGCGACGAACGATGTTCGTCGGCGCAAAGTCTGGCGCGGGGAACAGAAAGGCGGCCTGCTCGGAAAGGCCTAAGCCTAGCACGACGCGCTGAGCGATCGCACGGCTCTTCAAGCGCTCGCGCGCTGTCAGGAACGCACGTACGTCAGACGCTTCGGCGACCATTTCCATTTCCTGGAACACGCGGGCAGAAGGCGTCATGACCTCCAGCCGGACCGCTGCCTCATACTTGGGCGTCTGCATCATGGTGATGGCAAAGCCGAGTACGAGACCAATCGCGAGCAGACTTACGATCAGCCAGCGATATTGCAGGACGTAGAAAAAGATTTGCAGCGGGTTGAACGAGTCGCGCTCGTCAACCTCCTGATACCGTCCATAACCATAATCGTAGGGAGCAAGATCCGGGCGCAAAGCACCGCCCGGAGCGGCCTGAAGGGCGTTTGGCGAGTAGGGAGAAGGTCGGTCAAGCATGATTGTCTAACTTACCCTCTGCGGCTTAAAGACCGACGCCGATGCGGCTGGCGGAACTTGCCACGCCAAGCGCTTCCTTCAGGTTCTGGAACGCGACCTTGTTGGAAGATGAGAACACAACAACGACGTCACCACCGTAGATGCGGGGATTGGCCCGCTTGCCGGCGCGGATCTGCGCAACATCATACAGCGCGACGAGTTTCTGCCGGCCCACCTGGCGGAACACATAGACCTTGCCAGTATCTGCGACTTTGCTGAAGCCGCCACCGAGCGCAATCGCGTCGATCAATGACGCCGTGGGCGGCAGCTGGTAAACGCCGGCCTTGTTGACTTCACCATCAATGGTGACACGACGGGAAGAGGACTCCTTGATCGTGACGCTGACCTGCGGGTTCTGCAGGTAGTTCCGCGCGTAAGCACGCGTAATTTCCTGCTCTAAGACCCGCACCGGTTTACCGGCCGCCTGGACATTCCCGATCAGAGGCAGGTTGATGTTGCCGCTGGGGTCGACCTGCACGGCGCGTGATAGGTCCGACACCTGAAACACGAAGACTTCGAGCGTGTCGGAGGGCGCGATCGGCACTTCCGTTCCACCGGCTGTTTCCGGTGGAGCCGGCAGTTCGGGTACTTGGCGCAGGTCTGCGTCGCCCGGCAGCGCGGCCGATGCGTATCCGGAAGAGGCTGGGGCGCCTTGGGCCATGCCCATGTCGGTTGGTGACGAGGTGTTACAAGCCGCGATGAAAGCAGACATCGCGAATACGACTGCGATACGCAAAGTCTTACAACCCGCCATGATCAACGCCCCTGAAACATGCGCCAGAACTTGCCTGCCCGGCTTTTCGCGTCTGCCTCGCGCTTCGCACCCCGCGCAGCGTCCATGCCCACGGCTCTGATCTCCGCATTCCGCAAAATCCGCGCAGGCGTTTCAACGAACAAATTGCGAGCGGTCTCCGCGCCGGCTTTCTCTTCAACCAGCGCATAGGCGGTCGAAAGCACAGGAGACCGGCCCGACACATTGTGCGCATCACTGGCCACCAGATCGATGCGGCCTTCTTCGAGCATCCGGTCCGATAGAGCCTTGGCCTGCGTGCCGAATTGCCCAGTCAAGGAGCCCGCGGTAATCTGCATCAAGGCTCCAAGTCGGCCGACGCTTTCGATCAGATCGTAGTTCTTTGCCACCCAGGTCAAACGCTCCGGATGCGTGACAACCGGGATATAGTCGGCCTCGATCAGACGCTCGACGAAGGCAACGAAATTCGGCGGCACGACGTGATGCGGCGGCTCAAGTAGAAAATAGCGTGACCCATTCAGGGTCGGCACAGCCTTGTCGGCCAGCTTCTGCAGCAGATCAGGCGCGATATGGACATCAGCGCCGATCACCAGCTGAAGGTCGATACTCTCGTCCGACAGGACCTTACGAAGCGCCAGAACTCGGCGACCGATACCGGCCGCATCATTATGGTAGAGGCCTGGCAGAATATGCGGCGTACAAGCGAGAATCCGTGTGCCATCAGCCACAGCGACCCTCGCCATAGCGAGGGAAGCAGCGAGATCCGCGGCACCGTCATCACAGCCAGGCAGAATATGGGAATGCAGGTCTATCACTAACCCTGCCAACCCCTCATCAACAAGACCAGAACGGCGAAGAACCGAGCCGCGAACGGCCCGATCGAAGCTTACTGGCTTACGCGGTTATCCGAGTCAGAAGTCGCAGTCGCAACAGCCGAACCAACGATCGCAGCACCGACCAGAGCAGGGAAAGCAAACGCGGCGACGCCAGCACCACCGGCAGCTCCTGCACCGCCCGCACCGGCAGGCACAGCACCATTAGGTGCATTGCGAACCTGGCCAGTCACATTGACAGCAGCCGTGTCGTTCACGGCAACGCAGAGGTTTTCACCCTGGCGCTCGAAGCGCAGTTCCTGCTCACCGGCCAGTGACACCTGGCAACCACCAGCAAGAACCACAGCCGTGCTCTGGACGCTCGTTGCAACGCGATCAGCAGCCGAGATGGCCTGACCAGCCGTTGCCTGACGCGGGCCCTTGGCGCCGACGATCACAACTCGACCTTCCGAGGACTGGATGGTGCCGAGCGCTGCCGACTGAGCGCCGCTAACGGCGCAACCGCACGTGGAAGGCTGAGCCTGAGCAACACCGGCTGCCGTCGAGAACATGCCGGCAGCCAACGCACCAGCAACAATCAGTCGAACCATCATCGTCTTACCCGTCCCAAAAGCGTGTTTCGCTTAGCGCCTATATGCCACATATAGCCCAAATGTCTATGAAAAGTTGACTGTACACATGAGCGTGTGCGCAATGCTGACAGAGCTCGGGCGGTATATGGCTCGCTGTAGTGACCTCAGGAAGCGCCAAAAGCCAAGTCTAGGTTGAAGCGTCCAACAAGACGTTGCACAAAGGCATCATGTTGAAACACTTTGCCTTGTGGCTGTTTTTCGGATCGGCCGCTTGTGTCGCAGCGATTCTTTTTGTTCCCCAAGGGCGGCTCGCCTGCTCAGAGCCATATCTTCACGAAACCAGTCCGGACGGTCGATGGACCCTGACTCTTTGCAGCCGACCGTTGCTGTTTGCCATGCCGGGCGGCGGCGGCGATGCGCCGGGCTGGATCGTTCTGCGCGATGTGGACGGAGCCATCCGTGGCGTGTCCGACCTCAGCATGCTGCAGATGTATGGCGGCGCGGCGCCGGGCACTCCACTCATCTGGGGACCGCGCCGCGTGGTCAAACCGATGGTTCTTGAGCTGCCTATCAGATCGGCAAGTTCGCCCTTTCGACAATGGCTTGATGATCGGATCTGGCGTTGGCGGGCACTTCTAGGCCTCACACCGACCGACGACGACCTGCATTGAAGCCTTATTGGTCGTGCGGCAGAAGGGTCATTGCCCTACGTCGTAGATCGCGGTAGCCAAAACCTGCACGCGATCCTGTCTCCCGCCCGCCTCCTTCGCGCGACTGACGATCAAGATGAATTTTGGCTCCTCGCGAGACCGGAAGCGCGTGGAGATCATCTCGCCCTCGCCTTCCTTGCTGACCTGCTCCCATTGCTCAACAAACTCGGGAGAAGAAAGAACCGCTTCCACAATGGGTTGAAGGTCCGCCTCTCCGCCACCGGTGATGTGGCACATGGGGATTTGGTCGGACACGACGAGGACATAGCCGGCATCAAGCTGCGAGTTGATGCGCCAATAATGGTTGGCCGCGCGCAAGCCCGGTGGCGGCAGCGATTCGTCTGCAACAGACTTCACGAGCCCGACCGTATTGCCGAGCCCCATTACAGCTAGGAAAGGCTTGGGTCCGTCGGCCCAGCTTGCCGGGCGCAACACCCATTCCGTACAGCCGCGTAAAGCGCCAGCCAAACCAGTCTCAAGAACCGGCTGCGTGTGGGCCGGCAGGGTGAAAGCGAGGAATGCGCCGAGCGCCATCAGACATTTGTTCATGCAGAAACCCTAGCGGCGGAAAAAGCGGGCGTCATCTTATTCTCGCGACGCGAAGTGAGACCCGGTTGATACAAAAACTTGCACGCGGCTCTAGCCTGAACCATCCTGCCAAGGCGCGGAGGATGGCGCTGACTGGAGGATAGTGACGAGATGATAGCGTGACGGAGAGTTCCACCTCGGCCAGGAACCGGTCTGCACGCGCTGCGGCGTCCATCGGTTCAAGCGTCATTCCCCTGAAGTTTGGCGATGATCCGCAGGTCTGGGCCTGCTGGCTTTACTACGAGGACCGTCTCACGCAGAGCGAGATCGCCGAGGCGATGGGGATCTCGCGAGCAACCGTCAACGCCTATCTCGCGGATGCCCGCGAGCGCGGCATCGTCAATATTACGCTGGATCCACAGCGCCTGGCCTCCCTTACGGTAGCGCAGGAGCTCAAGCGGCATTTTGGCCTGCATGACTGTCTTGTGGTGCCGAGTTCGGAGCCGGCGGCGTCGCTGATCGACCGGCTGGGTGCGGCGGGAAGCCTTGTGCTTCGCCAGTTCGTGCGATCTGGCGACACGATCGCCGTGGGATGGGGACGCACGATCCTGTCGGTGGCAGCGGCCACCACTTTGACAGGCTTGCAGGATGTGCGGGTCGTGCAGGCGACGGGCAGCGTCACGACCGGCCAGCCCGATTCACCGGAAATCTGCGCCGCGCGCCTCGCCTCCGCGATCCAGGCAGAATGCGTGCCGATTACGGCGCCCAGCATCGTGTCGTCCTCGGCCATGCGCGACATGCTTATGGCCGAGCCGCTGATCCAGTCGCAGTTTCAGGCGCTTAGCCATGCCAGCCGGGCTGTGTTCGGCGTGTCGTCGCTGCGCCCCAACTCCACCATTCATTCCAGCGGCTTCTTCGATTACGCGCCGCTCCAGACTTATCTTGCGCTCAACGCCGTCGGAGTCATTGCTGGCCGCTTCATCGACGTTCAGGGGCGCCCGGTGCGCGGCCCGCTGGATGATCGCACCCTCGGCATATCGTTGGAAGCTTTGCGTGGAATCGAACGGCGCATTGCCGTTGCGGGTGGGATCGACAAGGTGCCGGCCATCCTCGGCACGCTGCGCGGCGGCTATGCCGACATTCTCGTTACCGATGCCGCCACGGGCAAGGCGCTGCTGGAAGCCGATGGGGTGAAGGGTCTCACCCGCCCCACGCAGCGGCTTCAGACAGAGCCTTCAGCCCCGGCTGAAGTGCAGCGTCGCCACGTCAAAAAGTTCTTGAACGATCCGGACGACATCGTCGACGAAATGCTGGACGGCGCGGTGCGCGCGCATGGCGCGTATCTGGAGCCTGTGCCCGGCACGCGGCGCGCCTTCATGGCGCGGGAAGCGCCGCGCGAAGGGAAAGTCGGTCTGGTCGTGGGCGGCGGCTCGGGGCATGAGCCGTGTTTCCTCGGCTATGTCGGGGCGGGAATGGCCGATGCGGTGGCGGTCGGCAATGTGTTTTCCTCCCCTCCTCCCGATCCGATTGCCAAGGCAGCACAAGCTGTTTCGGGCGGCGAAGGTTTGTTGTTCATCTACGGCAACTATGCCGGCGACACGATGAACTTCGAGATGGCTGCAGAGCTCGTTCAAGCCAACGGCATCCCGGTGCGGACGGTCGTGACCACGGACGACATCGCTTCGTCGCGCGCGGAGGATCGCGACGGGCGGCGCGGCGTGGCCGGTAACGTGTTGATTTTCAAGGTCGCGGGTGCGGCCTGTGACAAGGGTTGGTCGCTGGAAACCTGTGAGCGGGCGGCCCGCAAGGCGAATGCGCAGACCTATACGATGGGCGTCGCACTGGAGCCCTGCTCCATGCCGCAGACACGGCGCTACAACTTCAGCATCGGCCCGCAGGACATGGAAGTGGGCGTCGGCATCCATGGTGAGCCGGGCGTGGCGCGGGAGCCGATGCAGTCGGCGGATGCCGTGGTGGATATGGTGATGAACCGGATTTTCACGGAAATGCCGAGCCAGTCAGGAGACCGGGTGGCAGTGCTCGTGAATTCGTTCGGTTCGACGCCCTTGATGGAGCTTTATGTGCTTTATCGGCGGGTGGAACAGCGTTTGAAGACCAAGGGGCTGACCGTTGCAGCGCGGTGGGTCGGGCATTATTGCACCTCGCTCGACATGGTCGGCGCCTCGGTTTCGGTGATGCATCTCGATGACGAGCTTGCCGAATTGCTGGCGCATCCCTGCGATACACCCTTCTTCCGGGTTGGGAAATAGTGATGCCACAACAATGGCTTATGGGGCTTTCGCCTCAGTCTGCGAAAGAGACTTCATGCAAGATCTAGGATCAAAGCGACTGATCGCGATGTTCAGCCAGGCCGCGGCGGCGATCGATGCGCAACGGGATCACCTGTCGGATTTGGATGGGGCGATTGCCGATGCGGATCATGGGATGACGATGTCGCTGGGCTTTCGAGCGGTGACGTCGGCTTTGGCGAAGCTCGATGCGGAAGTAAGCCCTTCGGAGGTGTTCAGGACGGCAGCAAAGGCTTTTCTGGACGCGGTCGGGGCCTCGACCGGGCCGCTTTATGCGAGCGGATTTCTCAATGCAGCCAAGCGCTTGGATGGTTCAGACGTGCTGGACCCTGCGGCGATGCTGGAGGGGATTGCGGCCGGCATTGCGGCGCGTGGAAAGGGAAGCCGGGGGGAGAAGACGATGCTGGATGTCTGGCTTCCGGCGGCGGAAGCGGCGCAGCAGGCGCTTCGGGAAAACCCTGCGAAATTATGGGCTTACGTGCGCCAGGCTGCTGCTGACGGGGCTGAATCGACACGCGCAATGATGGCGGTGCGGGGGCGTGCGGCGCGGGTGGGGGAGCGGTCGATCGGGCATATCGATCCCGGCGCAGTGTCGGCCTTGCTTATCGTGGAAGCGATGGCCGGAACTATGGGCGAAAACACGGAAAATCTGTAGGAAAACGGCCGAAAATTTCCGGGATTGTCGGCCGTTTCTCCGGTTTTACGCCACCAGAGCGGAAATTTAGGCCGCGTTTCCGTGATACTTCGCATCAAGCGCGTCGATGGCCTGCACGTTGCCGGCCGAGCGACCGTTCGGATCGAACTCGGACGCCAGATAGGCTTCGGCGACGGTCTTCGCGAGCTCGGGCCCGATCACGCGCGCACCCATGGTGATGATCTGCGCATTGTTGGACGACGCTGCCTTTTCCGCCGAGTAAGCATCGTGAGTCTGGGCGGCGCGGATGCCGGGCACCTTGTTGGCGGACAGCGCCACGCCGATGCCGGTGCCGCAGCAAAGAATCGCGCGGTCATAGGTGCCGTCGAGAATGCCGCTGGCAACACGCTCAGAGAGGTTGGCGTAAAGCTCGCTGGAGCCGGCCGGGGGCGTGCTGAGTTCCGAGACTTCCAGACCGTCGCGGGTGGACAGATGTTCGGCCAAAGCCTTGGCGAGAGGAGCGCCGGCGCTGTCGCCGGCAATTGCGATCTTCATGGGTTCTCTCCGTCGATTGAACGATGCCCCTCAGGAGGGCATCGTGATCTGGATCTTGACGTCGGTCGGGCGGCCTTCCACGGCGCGGTCGAAGGCTTCGATCGACTTCTCGAAAGGATAGGTGTCGGAGATCAGCGGCTTCAGGTCGACCTTGCCGGAACCCATCATCTGGATGGCGCGTGGATACTGGTGGGCGTAGCGGAACACGGTCTCGAAGCGGGCTTCCTTCGTGGAGGCCAGCGACCAATCGACCGGGGTCGGCTCGACCGGCATGCCGACCACGACGACGCAGCCCCCGGGGCGCAGGGTGTCGAGCAGGGTTGCCCAAGCCTTCGGCGAACCGCTGGCTTCGAACACGACGTCGGCACCCCAGCCTTCGGTGATGCCGTCGACGACGTCCTTGACGTTCTGCGAGCGGATATCGACCGGGACGATGCCAGGATACTGACCGGCAATCGCCAGCTTTTCAGCCGAAAGGTCGGCAATCACCACGGTAGCGCAACCGCCGGCCAGCGCCGCCAGCGCGATCATGATGCCGATCGGGCCGGCACCGATCACAACGCCGACATCGCCGGGCGCAATCCTGGCCTTTTGCGCGGCCTGGAGGCCAACGGCGAAGGGCTCGATCATCGCGCCTTCGGCGAAGGACACGTTATCAGGCAATTTGAAGGTGTAGGCAGCGGGATGCACGACCTGCGCAGTGAGAACGCCATGAACCGGCGGGGTCGCCCAGAACTGCACGGCCGGATCGACATTATACATGCCGAGGCGCGAGGCACGGGAATTGCTGTCCGGGATACCCGGCTCCATGCAAACGCGGTCGCCGGCCTTGAGGTTGGTGACGTTCGAGCCGACTTCCACCACCGTGCCGGCGGCTTCATGACCAAGCACCATCGGCGCGTTGACGACGAAGGGTCCGATCTTGCCGTGGGTGTAATAATGAACATCGGAACCGCAGACGCCTACGGTGTGGATCGCGATCTTCACGTCGTTCGGACCGACTTCGCTGGGCAGGTCGATCTCGCGCAGCGCAAGCTCGCCTTTGCGTTCAAGAACGAGAGAGCGGGTTTCAGTCATGGAAGCTCCGGTGAGACCGCTTCGGCCTCTTCATGGAAAGTAAGGAGGTCTGCCGAAGGCGGTTGCCGCAGTGGCGGAGATCCTGCTGGTCATTATGTAAGATGCCGGCCCTTCTTTCGGAAGAACCGGCGCGTAAGAAACGTTGGCTCAGGCTGGTTCGGCGAGGTGTTCCTTGGCGCCTTCGGCCAAGGTCGTCAGGATGATAGCGCAGGAGGTGGCGCCGGCATCGAGAACGCCGCGCGAGCGTTCGCCCAAGCGGCTGGCGCGGCCGATCTTGGCGACCATGTCGACCGTGGAGTCCCTGCCCTTCTCGGCAGCAGCGGAAAACGCATCAAGCGCCTCGCCGAACGACTTGCCCTCGGCGTTGGCGGCATCGAAGGCTTCGATCGCGGGCACGAAAGTGTCGAGCAGCGTCTTGTCGCCGACCTTGGCCGAGCCAACCTCCTGAATGCCTTTGACGCCCTTGTGCAGCATGGCGGAGAAGGTCGCGGGATCGATCTGCTCTTTGCCTTCGATGACTTCCGAGAACTCGGTGAACATCATGCCGTAAAGTGGACCCATCGAGCCGCCGATCTCGCTCATCAGAACGTCGCCCAGCGTGTTCAAGGCCTCGCCCAGGCCGGCATTGCCGTCCTTCAAACGGTCGGCGGCCAGGCCGAAGCCCTTGGCCATGTTCACGCCGTGATCGCCGTCACCGATCTTGCCGTCGATCTCGCTGAGATAGGCGCGGTTTTCGACGATGCGGTCTGCCATGCGCAAAACGATGGCGCCGGAAGCGGAATTGCTGAAGCTCTGCATGAATGTGTTTCCTGATCTCAGAGCATGGCCGGGCAGCTGGCGTCGGCATCGAGGAGGCTCTTCAGCTCCTCGTCCAAGGCCAGAACCGTCAGGCTCGCGCCGACCATTTCGAGCGAGGTGAAGTAGTTGCCGATGAAGGTGCGGTAGATGGTGAGACCGCGTGCGGTGATCTCGGCTTCTACCGTATCGTTGAGGATATAAAGCTCGTTCAGCGGCGTTGCGCCGAGACCCGATACGAGTACGGCCACTTCGGTGCCTTCCGGCAGATTGTGGTCGTCGAGCACGATCTGGCACATGTCGCGGGCCACTTCGGCGGCGCTCTTCAGCGGCTCGACACGGATGCCGGGTTCGCCATGATGGCCGATGCCCACTTCCATTGTGCCGGGCTCGATGGTGAAGTTGGGATGACCGACGGCCGGCAGCGTGCAGGGACCAAGGCCGACGCCGATGGAGCGGCAATTGTCGATGGTTTTCTGCGAGGTCACGCGGACTTCTTCGAGGCTGGCACCGGAGGCTGCCTTGGCGCCGCCGATCTTCCACAGGAAGATCTCGCCGGCCACGCCACGGCGGCGGTCGCGCTCTTCCGGTACTGCCGAACACACGTCGTCATTGGCAACCACAGTGGCGACTTCGATGCCGTCCTTGGCGGCGAGCTTGATCGCCATCTTCACGTTCATGTTGTCGCCGGCATAGTTGCCGTACAAGCAGATCACGCCCGCGCCGCCATCGGCTTCCTTGATGGCTTCATGGAAGCTCTTGGCTGTCGGCGACGAGAACAGCTCGCCGACGGCCACGGCGTCCAGCATGTTGCGGCCGGTGTAACCGACAAAGGCAGGCTCATGGCCGGAGCCGCCACCGGTGATCACGCCGACCTTACCCTTAACGGGTGCTGCCGTGGAAACCACGACGCGGCGGTTCTTGTCCGACAGGCGAACCAGGTCTTTGTGGGCCTTTACGAAGCCGCGGACGCTATCGTCGGCCACATCATCGGGATTGTTGATGAAACGCTGCATGATGAACTCCGACGCGATCGAGAAATCTGTTCTGATAAAATGTGGATCAGATGATGGTGTAGCCGCCATCGATCAGGAGATCGGCGCCGTTGATCATCTGGGCGCCGTCGGAAGCCAGAAACACGGCTGCGGCTGCGATCTCTTCCGGAAAGGCGAAGCGGCCGGCGGGAATGCGCTTCTTGGCGTCCTCGCCCTTCTGGCCGCCCCAGGCCTGCTTGCCGAGTTCGGTCAAAACGATGGTCGGCGAAATCGTGTTCACGGTAATGCCGTGCTTGCCCCATTCGGCGGCGAGCGTCTTGGACAGGCCGATGACGCCGAACTTGGAGGCGCAGTAAGCGACATGCTCGTCGATCGCGACCGTGCCGGCCTGCGATGCCAAATTGATGATGCGGCCCTTGGTACCGGCGGCGATCATGACGCGCCCGACAGCCTGGGACAGCAGGAACGTGCCGCTCAGATTAATGGCGATGGTCTTGTTCCAAGCGTCGAGCGACAGCTCTTCGGCAGGGGCAAGTGCGACGATGCCAGCGCTGTTCACGGCGATGTCGATCTGCCCGAAGGCGTCGACCACGGCCTGTACGGCTGATTGCACGGAAGCGGGATCGGACACATCACAGCGGAACGCCTTGGCCTGACCGCCCAGCGTGTCGGCCTGAGACTGCGCCGCGGCTTCGTTGAGGTCGAGCAAGGCAACCCGCGCACCCTTGGCAGCGAGCGCCGATGCAATCGCCGCACCGATGCCGGAACCAGCACCCGTGACCAGCGCCACGCGATCCGTCAGCGGGAAATTGAGGTCGATTGTGGGGGCGACGTCGCTCATGCGCTTGGTCCTTGCAGGAAACGGAGGAGGTTGGAGCGGCCTTCAACAAAAGGCCGCTCCTGTTTTCGGCTTAGAGCTTGCTGCGGGCTTCGAGCAGCTTGTCAGCGTTTTCGGTGGTTACCGGGGTCCAGGGAACGAGGTAGTCCTTGGCGGTGCCGTCCTTCCATTCCATCTGGGGATACTGCTTCCAGATTTCGGACTTCGGCTCGTAGTCCTTCTTCACAGCCTTGATGGCGATGTCGAGGGCGCCTTGAGCCTGCGCGTTCGCGTCCTGCAGAATGGAGGCCATCTGGCCTTCCTTCACCGCGTTGATCGCGTCGGTCACGCCGTCAACGCCGGCAATCGCGAAGTCTTCGACCTTGAGGTTCGCAGCCTTGATGGCTTCGATCGCGCCGAGCGCCATTTCGTCGTTCTGGCCGATCACGCCATTGATCTGGCCGGGATGCGAGGTCAGCCAGTTTTCCATCAGGGTCTGAGCTTCAGCGCGCGACCAGTTGCCGGTCTGCTGCTCGAGGACCTTGACGTCCGGGCAAGCTGCAAGTGCCTTCTGGTTGCCTTCGAGGCGCTGGATCTGGCCGGACTGGCCGATCGGGCCTTCGAGGATCACGACATTGCCCTTGCAGCCCATTTTGTCGAGGACGGCCTTGGCTTCCAGCTCGCCGGCTTCCACGTCGTTGGAGCCGACATAGGCGGTGAGCACTTCGGAGTTGACGCGGGCGTTGGAGCCGACAACCGGGATGCCGGCATCGACGGCAGCCTGAACCGGAGCGGCAGCGGCTTCGACGTCCATCGGCACGATCAGGATCGCATCATACTTCTGCGTGATCATCGTGTTGAACTGTTCCTGCTGGACCAGCGCATCATAACGACCGTCGAAGATCGTGACTTCGACTTCGCCCGCCTTCACGGCCGGGTGCTGCTGCAGGGCCGAGGTCCAGATCTGCATGAATTCGGCATTGAGACCGTAAACGGTCGCGCCGATCTTCAGCTTTTCCTGCGCCATGACCGGCGAGGCGAGCAGCGACGTGCCCATGGCAAGCGTCAGCAACAACTTCTTCATAGGTAGTTCCTCCCT
>NZ_DAMBUH010000038.1:21609-31769 GCF_032053605.1 Tianweitania sp. | reverse complement strand
AGCGGGCAGCGCAAGCTGCGGCCGAAGCCGCCCGGCGTGAAGCCGAGCGCGCGGCTCAAGCAGCACGAGCGCAGGAAGAACGCCGCACGCAGCCCGCTCCTGAGACCCAGCCGCCGGCACCAGCATCGCGCAACGACCCGCCGGCTAATTCCCCGGCGCCCTTTCAGATGCCAGCCGAAATCCCGGAAACGCAGGGCCTTCAACCTCTGCAACCACCATCAGCCCCAGGCGCTGGTGGAGAACCTGCCGAATTAACGCGACACGCTGATGGTCGCAGCCCGGTGGGCTGTGCGTTGCCTGCTTGATTTCGGCACTGCGATCCATATCATTGTCCTGTCTGAAACAGGTTAGGTCGGTGCGGTTGGCCCGGCCCCCGCGTAAGCGGGTCCTTCTGCCTTTCGAGGCGGCCCAAGACCTTGAGTGTTCGCAGCAATGGTGCGCGAGCAAGATAAGGATTTTGGCTATGCAACAACAGATTTCCGTCATCACGTTGGGTGTCCAGTCGATGACACGTTCGCGCGGCTTCTATGTCGGCGGGTTCGGTTGGACGCCCGTGTTCGAGAATGATGAGATCATCTTCTACCAGATGAACGGCCTCATGCTCGGTACGTGGCAGAACCCGGGGCTGGACGGTGACATGCAGCGGGCTAGCCAGGCAGCGCCCAGCGCGATCGCTCTCGCGCATAACGTTCCTGAGCGGCACGGCGTCGATCTTGTGATCGAGCAACTGGTGGCTGCGGGCGGAACCCTGCTGCGTAAAGGCGATGCGCCGCCGCATGGCGGCTTTCGTGGCTATGTCAGCGATCCGGATGGTCATGCTTGGGAGATCGCGTGGAACCCAGCATGGATGATCGATGCGAGCGGGTGGGTGACATTCGGTGTTTGAGGAAGAAGCGCTTTAGGCTTTCAAGCGGCTGAGTGCTGACGCGATCTTGCTCGTATCCTCTTGCGAGTGGGACCGCGTCAGCCTTTTTCTTTCGAAGGTTACCTCGTCCACCATTTGCGCGTGAACGATTGGGCCAGAGGCAAATGCGGTTGAAGCGGCAGGCGTTTCGTGGCTTGGCTGCTTGATGACCCAACGACCCGCATCACCCGCCGGCTCTTTTGAAGAAACCGAGATCACGCTGATCGACGCGGAAGCCGACAGTGCGCCCGCGCCGCTTGCTACGCCTGCGCGTTCAACGGCTGCGCGCTTTTTGCTGGGCTTGAGCCTGGTTCTGATTGCCGCCAACCTGCGGCCGGTGTTTTCCAGTCTGTCGTCGATCCTGCCCGAAGTGGTGCAGGGGGCCGGGCTCTCCACGACCAGCGCCAGCGTTCTGACAACGCTACCGGTTGTTTGTCTCGGCCTTTTTGCGCCGATAGCGCCGCGACTGGCGCAGCGGCTGGGGGCAGAGCGGGTTCTACTGGCGGTTCTGCTTGTTCTGGCTTTGGGGACGGGCCTGCGGGGCTTCGGCTGGGTGCCGATCCTGTTCTTCGGCACGGTTCTGTCCGGTGCCGCGATCGCCGTTGGCAACGTGCTTTTGCCCGGCCTGGTAAAACGCGACTTTCCCGATCGCGCGGCTATGATGACGGGGCTTTATACGATGGCGCTATGTGCCGGCGCCGCTGCTGCCGCTGGCATCACCGTGCCGGTGGAAACCGCGTTCGGAAGCTGGCAGCTCGCTTTGGCAGTCTGGGCGCTGCCCGCTCTAGCGGTCGCCTGTATCTGGGCACCGCAAACCCTGCGTCTCAACGCGGCGCATGCGCATAAACAGCACCGGGTAGAAGGGCTTTGGCGCGACCCGCTTGCCTGGCAGGTGACGTTCTTCATGGGCCTGCAATCGGCTTTTGCCTATATCGTGTTCGGCTGGCTTTCGCCGATCCTGCGCGAGCGCGGGTTGGATGCGGCGACGGCCGGGCTGGTGGTCTCGACCGACGTGATGGTGCAGGTTGCGGCTTGTCTGGTCATCCCGTCGATCGCCGTGCGCTGCCGCGATCAGCGCCTCATCAATACCGTTCTGATCAGCTGCGCCATGCTGGCGCTGCTCGGCTTCATCTTCGCGCCCCTGTGGTCGATCTGGATACTCGCGGTTGTTCAGGGGATCGGGCAGGGCGGATTGATTGCGGTGGCGATGACGATGATCGTGTTGCGCTCGCCCGATGCGCGTGTTGCGGCTTATCTGTCGGGCATGGCGCAGGGCGGCGGGTATGTGATCGCCTCGCTCGGGCCGCTGCTTGTTGGTCTGATCCATAGCTGGACCGGCAGTTTCGTGGCCTGCGCCTGGCTGCTGTTGTTGATCGGCGGCGGTGCGATTACGGCCGGGCTGGGCGCCGGGCGCGCCAAGCATGTTCAGGTCAAGCAGTACGATCTTTGACGCACAAGGTTATGCCAAGCCTGACCGAGTTGCGTATCAAGGCTCCGAGAGGTTCTACGATTAAATCTCTTGGGTGAAGGTTTCGACGACGACCTCAAAATACGGAATGTCCGCCCATTCCTGGCGGCTGGTTACGATGGTTTCTCCAGAATACATTCCGACCTCAAATCCGATGCCGGCTGCATCCCTTATGTATTTGGCCCAGCTTCCCACTGGCAGCAGACGTGCTTAAGTCTGCTGAGACCAAGTGAACTGACCAGGCTCGTTTCGGCATCAGCGGCGTATTGCCCTCGAACATGATAGATCGCTTGCAGGGGTTTACCCTGCCGCTCCGGGAAATAGCTGCACCCGATGTAGATAGCTCTCCCGGGTTTTTTCCGCATGCTCGCCAAAAAGTCACCGCATTGACCGGCGGTCAGCATCGGGATCGTTGCGGGTCCGGCGTGTGCGTGGCCAGAAGCAAGGGTGGTCGTCAGGATAACCGCTAGATGCGAGAGCGATGATGTCTTTCGCATGCCCGAACATCCGCGCGCCGAGAAGAGGTGACACCCGATCATAGGGGGCGCTCGTGGTGCCGCAATCCTCTGACTGAAAGCACAACGCCAAAGCGGCATCGATCAACCGCCAGCAAGCCGTGCCTTGAGGTCGGCCAGCACGAACAGGCGGATTGCCGAGGACAGGTTGGTAGCGGGATCGCGCGCGGCGTCGATCTCGGCAATCAAGGCGCTCATGCTGGTAGCGCGCTTGGCTGCGATACGCTCCAGTTCGGTGTGGAAGGCGGCTTCGAGCGAAAAGCTGGTGCGGTGACCGCCGATCGTGACCGAGCGCTTGAGGACACCGCTCATGACGGCATCAGGGCTCGCGACGGTGATTGTCGAGCTGCGTTTCAGCGCGTTCGGCAGTTTTGGCTTGCGCCTGTTTTTCGGCTTTGGTGCGGCCGAAGCGGGCGCGGTTCTCATCAGCCTTGCGGGCATCTTCCGCACGATCGCGCTGTTTGCGGATGGTGCGGAGATTGACGATGTCGCCCATGATGACGCCTACTTCTTGCGGAAGGCGTCGAGGGACACGACGTCGGCACCGGCCTTCGGCGCTTCGTCTTCCGACTTGTCTTCGGTCGGCTCGCTTGGCGCGGGCTCCTGGGCCTTCTTGGTCTTTTCGGGCTTGGGTGCCTTTACCGGAAGAGGCTTCGGCTCCGCGGGCGGATTGTTGTCGACGGCCTTCAGCATCGGCGTGGGCTCAACGGGAGCGGCGGCCGGTTCAACCGGCTTGACGTCGAACTCCAGCTCGAAATTGACCGACGGATCATAGAAGCCGCGCACGGCTGCGAACGGAATTTCCAGCTTTTCCGGCACGTCGGAGAAGGACAGGCCAACCTCGAAGCCGGTATCGGTGACCTTGAGGTCCCAATACTGGAACTGCACCACGATCGTCATCTGCTCGGGGTAACGTTCCTTCAGCCGCGAAGAAATCCGCACGCCGGGCGCACCCGTCAGAAAGGTGATGAAGAAGTGGTGGTTGCCCGGCAAACCGGTGCGCGCGACCTCGATCAGCACTTTGCGCATGACGCCGCGCAGTGCTTCCTGGGCCAGGATATCGTAGCGAATGTGGTCTTCGGCCATGGAGCCAGGCAGGTCCGGTTGAATCGTTGGCGTAGCTTTAGAGAAGCTTGGCTTCCTCGTAAACTCACAACGATATGGCGCGGCCTTGAAGCTGGGGAAGGTGCGGCTTCACGGAAGATGGATACAGACAAAAGGGAGAAGTGGAGGTTTCTGTTGCCAGGTACCTCCGAACCCCGCCTAGAAGTGCGAACCCCTAGGGCTTGATTTGAAGCTATCGCACCGCATTAAGCGGCGAGACGTGCTTCCGCATAGTTGTCGTTTGCAACTACAGTTGTAGCCCGATAACGGTGGTACAATGCCGGGAAAAAGTCCGCTCTTTACACCCTCGTCGATCCTATTTCGCCCCCAGCACCAGCCGCTCATCGAGCGGTTCGTGGTGGAGGCGCCGGGTACCGCCCCCGGGTCCGAATGGCTTATTTCAACGGCCGTTTATTTCCATAGTCAGTCAAGCTGACAGGGTCTGATATAGGTTAGTTATCCGGCGCTGCAAAGGGTGCTTAGCGGGAGGATTTTGGAAACTTGATCCGCGTCGCCAGGAGCAGCAGAGCGACCGCGAGCCAGATCCAGCCTTCGGTGCGGATCACCTTCATCTGCCAGAGATAATGCACCACGCCGAGCAGCACGGCGGGATAGACCAGCCAGTGCAGACGACGCCAGTTTGCGCCGAGCTTGCGGATGGACGCTTTGTTCGAAGTGATGGCAAGCGGGATCAGGAGGATAAAAGCGCTGATGCCGAAGATCAGATAGGGGCGGCGGAACAGGTCGTTGGCGGCCTGGCTCAGAAGAAGCCCCATGTCGAACACGGCCCAGGCCATGAGATGCAGCACAACATAGATGAAGGCGAGCAGGCCGATCGCGCGGCGGTAGCGCAGGAGATTGAGGCCAACGAACTTTCGCAGCGGCGTGATGACGAGGCCGCCAATCAGGAACCAAAGCGCGATCTTGCCCAGGCGATGCTCGATCTCCTTGACGGGATCGACGCCGAGATCGTTGCTGATGACGAGCCAGACCAGCCAGGCAAGCGGGATAAAGCCCGCCAGCCAGACGGCCCAGTTCGGGACGCGCTTCAGCCAGACATCGATACGGGCGATCAATAGTTTTTTGCCAAGTCGAGACCGCTGTAGAGGCTGGCGACCTCATCGCCATAGCCGTTGAACTTCAGCGTTTCCTTGCGGCTGGCAAAGAAGCCGCCGCCGATCGTACGCTCGGTCGCCTGGCTCCAGCGCGGGTGGTTCACTTCGGGGTTCACATTGGCAAAGAAGCCGTATTCGCTCGGCTGCAGTTGCTGCCATGTCGTTGGCGGCTGTTCGGCGACGAGGCTGATCTTGACGATGCTCTTGATAGACTTGAAGCCGTATTTCCAAGGCACGACGAGGCGCAAGGGCGCGCCGTTCTGCTTGGGCAGGTTCTCGCCGTAGAGGCCGGTCGCCATGATGGTGAGCGGGTTCATCGCTTCATCGAGGCGCATGCCTTCCACATAGGGCCAATCGATGCCGCCGGCGCGCTGGCCGGGCATTTCTTCCGGGCGATGCAGGGTCTGGAAGGCGACGTATTTGGCCGAGGGCTGCACGCCGAAACGATTGAGCAGGCCGGCGAGCTCGAAGCCGATCCAGGGGATCACCATCGACCAGGCTTCCACGCAGCGGAAGCGGTAGATACGCTCTTCCAGGGGGCGGTCCTTCATGATGTCGGCGAGGTCATAGGTGCCGGGACGATCGACAAGGCCGTCGACCTGAACGGACCACGGATCGATCTTCAACTGGCCGGCATTGGCGGCGGGATCGGTCTTGTCCCATCCGAACTCATAAAAGTTGTTGTAGTTGGTGATTTCTTCGAGCGTGTTCGGCTTGGCGTCGGTGGAAAAGCGGCTCGGCTGCGCGGCGATCTTTGCGAGCGCGGGCGAGGCGATGGCGGTTGCGCCCATGCCAGCGATCAGGGCGCGACGGTTCAGCCAAAGCGGCTTCGGCGTCACTTCCGACCAGTTCATCTTGGTACGGTTCGCCATCGCATGTCTCCTGTTGCTTTGAGCACAATTTAGGGCGCGCTCGCTTGCAGCGTTAGGGCTGCGTCCATGTGGCAGGAACGGTTCGGACTTGAACAAAGTTTCCCCAACTTATTCATATCCTCTCGCTCAAGGATGGCGACTCAGTGTGTCTTCTTGCGTAACCAGAAATGGTTAGGGGGCTGGACTATGCTTCAACGATTGCCTGTGGCGTTCAACGCGCCCGAACAGCAGTATCTCGACCTGATGGCCCGTGTTCTCGAACGCGGCGACGAGCGGCTGGACCGCACTGGCGTCGGCACGCGCTCCCTGTTTGGCGAGACCTTGCGCTTCGATTTGTCGAACGGGCAGGTGCCGATCCTGACCACCAAGAAGGTGTTCTGGAAAACGGCGGTCAAGGAGATGCTGTGGTTCCTCACCGGCTGCACCGATCTACGCTCGCTGTTGCAGGAGAATGTGCGGATCTGGAGCGACTGGCCGCTGGCCAAGTATCGTGAAGCGACAGGCGAGGCGATCAGCCAGAAGGAGTTCGAAGACCGCATCCTTTCGGATGATGATTTCTCGGCGCGCTGGGGCGAGCTTGGGCCGATCTATGGCAAGCAGTGGCGGCGCTGGCAGGGGCCGGACGGTGCTGAGCATGACCAGATCGCGACGCTTGTCGAAACGCTGAAGACCAATCCGGCCAGCCGCCGCATGCTTTTTCATGCCTGGAACGTGGCGGAGCTCGGTGAGATGGCGCTGCCGCCTTGCCACATGGTGTATCAGTTTCACGTCGCGCGCGGACGACTGTCCTGCATGATGATGCAGCGCTCGGTCGATCTGCTGCTCGGCGCGCCCTTCAACTGGGTGGGCACGGTGGCGCTGATGATGATGCTGGCGGATCAGGCCGAGCTTGAACTCGGCGACTTCGTGTGGGTTGGCGGCGACGTGCATCTTTACCTCAACCACCTTGAAGCTGCGCAGGAACAGATGTCGCGCGAGCCGCGGCCGATGCCGACCATGCGGCTGACCCGAAAGGCTGCAAGCATCGACGATTACCGCATCGAGGATTTCGTCGTGGACGGCTACGATCCGCATCCGGCGATCGCGGCCGAGGTAGCCGTTTGAAAGCAAGCTGCTAAGGTGCTCGTTATGCAGGGGGAGACGGGCATGGATGTGACGCTTGTGGTGGCAGTCGCTGAGAATGGCGTGGTGGGCCGCGACGGGCAACTGCCCTGGCGCTTGTCGAGCGATCTGAAGCGCTTCAAGGCCGACACGATGGGCAAGCCCGTCGTGATGGGGCGGCTGACTTACGAGAGCATCGGCAAGCCTTTGCCCGGCCGGCTCAACATCGTCGTCACGCACAATCGCGACTACCATCCTGAAGGCGTTGAGATCGCGTATTCGCTGGCTGATGCGCTGTCTCTGGCGCGCACACGGTCCAAAGCCCTGCCGGAAGCGGATGAAATCTGCGTGATTGGCGGCGGGCAGCTTTTCGAGCAGGCCATGGGTATCGCCGACCGCTTGCGGGTCACGCATGTGCTGGCCGATGTGGACGGGGATGTGACCTTCCCAGCCATTGATCCGCAACGCTTTGTGGAAACCACGAGCCTTGAAGTGCCCGCCGGCGAAAAGGATCAGTATCCGACCCGCTGCGTGGTTTACGAGCGCCGTCGTGCTTCGCCGTAAGGGCGGTCCAGCGCTTTTACACGCTTAACCTTCTTCCAAGTGGTTGTTCGGTCGCGTTGAAAGCGTGGCTGTGGGTGCCTATAGAGATGGCAAGGGTGTGGTGGAGCGATAATTCCCCGCAAGCACGGCGTGTTTCGAAAGGACTTGAATGCCCTGGAATAATCAGAGCAACGGCGGCGGCGGGCCGTGGGGTGGCGGCAACAACAATGGCGGTAGCGGCGGTGGTGACGGGGGCAACGGGCCTTGGGGCCAGAAGCCCAATCGTCCGAGTGGACCCCAGGGTACGCCGCCAGACCTCGAAGACATAATCCGGCGTGGCCAGGATCGTCTGCGTCGCGCGCTGCCGGGTGGCGGCGGTGGCAATAATGGCGGCGGGGCAGGCACCGGTCTTGGTGGCAGCCCAGCGCTTTACGGCCTGATCGCCATCGTTCTTCTTGGTTTCTGGGCCATCCAGTCCATCTACACGGTGCAGCCTGATGAGGTTGCGGTCGAACTTCGCTTCGGCAAGCCCAAGGCCGAGCTTTCCGAGCCGGGTCTGCATTTTCATTGGTGGCCGGTAGAAACCGTCGAGATCGCCAACATCGCGGAAAAGCTGGTCAATATCGGCGAAGCCCGCGGTGGGCAGAACACGTCGGGCCTGATGCTTTCGGGCGACCAGAACATTGTCGATGTCCGGTTCTCCGTGGCCTACCAAGTGTCTGACCCGATTGCCTACCTGTTCAAGGTGGCCGATCCCGAGGAAATGGTACGCCAGGTGGCTGAAAGCGCGATGCGCGAAGCCGTCGGCCGCCGTCCGGCACAAGACATTTTCCGCGACGATCGCCAAGGCATCGCCGAAGCGGTTCGTGGCATCATCCAGGGCACGCTCGACCAGTATCAGGCGGGCATCAACGTGAATGCGATTTCGATCGAGGACGCAGCACCGCCGCGCGAAGTGGCCGACGCGTTCGACGAAGTGCAGCGCGCTGAACAGGACGAAGACCGCTTCGTGGAAGAATCCAACCAGTATTCCAACCAGAAGCTCGGCCAGGCGCGTGGTCAGGCAGCGCAGCTTCGCGAAGAAGCGGCTGCTTACAAGAACCGCGTCGTGCAGGAGGCACAGGGTGAGGCGCAGCGTTTCGTGTCGGTTTACGACCAGTATGCGCTGGCGCCGGAAGTGACCCGTCAGCGCCTGTTCCTGGAAACCATGGAGCGCGTGTTGCGCAACTCCAACAAGGTTATCGTGGAGCCAAGCGCAAGCGGCAACGGATCGGGCGTCGTGCCTTATCTGCCGCTGCCGCAGCTGCAGAACCGCCCGGCTGCGGAGGATACGTCGCAACCGGTCTACAATCATAGTCAGGCTACGGGCCAGAATACGGGAGGGTCGAACTGATGACGAATCGTCTTCCCGCAATCCTCATCATCGTCGCGGTTCTCGCGCTGCTGCTTTATTCCTCGATCTTCGTGGTGAATGAGCGCCAGCAGGCCATCGTTCTGCGCTTCGGCGAGATCGTGGACGTGAAAACCGAGCCCGGCATCTACTTCAAGGCGCCGTTCGGCTTCCTGGATGCTGACAATGTGCAGCTTGTGGACGACCGCGTGATGCGCTTCGACCTCGACAATATCCGCGTCCAGGTTTCGGGCGGCAAGTTCTACGAGGTTGATGCTTTCGTGGCTTATCGCATCGAGAATGCCCGGACCTTCCGCTCAGCCGTTTCGGGTAGCGTGCAGCTGGCCGAACAGCGTCTGCGCACCCGTTTCGACGCGGCTCTGCGCCGGGTCTATGGTCTGCGTGGTTTCGAGGCTGCCCTTTCAGAAGAGCGCGGCGACATGATGAAGGAAGTGGCCGACCAGCTGCGTCCTGACGCAACTTCGCTTGGCCTGCAGATCACGGATGTCCGCATCCGCCGCACGGATCTGACCCAGGAAGTGTCGCAGCAGACCTATGAGCGGATGAAGGCCGAACGTCTGGCCGAGGCTGAGCGCCTGCGTGCGCGCGGTCGTGAAGCGGCTCAGCGGATCCGGGCTCGTGCCGATCGTGAGGTCGTCGAAATCACGGCAGAAGCGCAGAAGGAATCCGAGATCCTGCGCGGTGAAGGCGAGGGCGAACGCTCGAAGATCTTTGCCGACGCGTTCAGCCGCGATCCGCAGTTCTTCGAGTTCTATCGCTCGATGTCGGCTTACGACCAAGCGCTGAACGGCCAGGGCACGACCATGCTCCTGTCTCCGGATTCGGACTTCTTCCGCTTCTTCCAGAACCCGATGGGGGCCGGTTCGGCATCGCCTGCTCCTGCTCGTCCGACCGCGTCCGGTCCGGCTGCGCAGGCAAGTCCAGCCCCTTCGGCGCCGGCGGCTCCTGCTCCGGCAGCGCCTGCGCCCGCCGCCCAGTAATCGTTCTCGCAAGTGAACGATTTTCTGGACGCGATCGGCCTCGTTCTTGTGATCGAGGGCCTGATCTATTGCGGCTTTCCGTTTTTCGCGCGCCGCCTCGCGGAGGAGGTGCGCGGAACATCCGATGGTGTGTTGCGGATCGGCGGG
>NZ_DAMBUH010000038.1:0-21599 GCF_032053605.1 Tianweitania sp. | reverse complement strand
ATGATCGCCGGCGTGGTGCTGATCTGGGTCATCCGGGGCTAGCGCCTTTCACACAGGATTTATGTGGTGAGCGAGAAATGAGGGTCGCAAACGCGCCTCATTTCTCGCAATCATGCACCCCATTGCTTCGCTCGGGATTCTCACGATCCCCAGCGCTGGATCCAGGACCATCGGTGATCGGAGAAGTGTCATGACGTCAACCGGGGTACGGACCAGCCTCCGCCTTCTGACAGCTGTGGCGCTTGTCACCACGAGTGGCCTGTCTCCAGCCTTTGCTCAGCTTAGCGCACCATCCGTGCCGCCCGTTTCACAGCCCGCACCGGCGCCTGCTCCCGGGACACCTCAGGGGCAGCCGGCGCAGCCGACGCCGATCCAAGGCCCAGCGTCCGTTGCCGACCTCGCCGACGATCTGCTTGGCGCGGTGGTGAACATTTCGACCTCCCAGCATGTGACGGGTACGGAAGGCCAAGGGCCTGTGCCTATGCCGGAACTGCCGGAGGGATCGCCGTTTCAGGACTTCTTCGACGAGTTCTTCAAGAACCGCGAAGGCCAGAATCAAGGTCCGCGCGACGTGCAGTCGCTGGGCTCGGGGTTCGTGATCGATGCGCAGGAAGGCATCGTCGTCACCAACAACCACGTAATCGCCGACGCCGATGCGATCGAAGTGATCTTTGCCGATGGCGGGAAGCTCAAGGCCGAACTCGTCGGACGCGACACCAAGACCGATCTGGCCGTGCTGAAGGTCGACGCCAAGGCGCGCAAGCTGACATCCGTACAGTTCGGCAATTCCGACGAAATGCGGATCGGCGATTGGGTGATGGCGGTCGGTAACCCGTTCGGACTGGGCGGGACGGTGACGGTTGGCATCATTTCGGCGCGCAACCGCGACATCAATTCCGGCCCTTATGACGACTTCATCCAGACCGATGCCGCGATCAATCGCGGTAATTCCGGCGGGCCGCTGTTCAACATGCGCGGCGAGGTCATCGGCATCAACACGGCGATCATCTCGCCCTCGGGCGGCTCGATCGGCATCGGCTTCTCCATTCCAGCCAAGATGGCGTCTGGTGTGGTGTCGCAGATCCGCGAATTTGGCGAAACGCGGCGTGGCTGGCTCGGCGTGCGTATTCAGCCGGTCACCGACGACATTGCAGAAAGCCTGAACATGGACCGCGCCCATGGCGCGCTGGTCGCTGGGGTCATCAAGGGCGGGCCGGTCGACAATGGCAGCATTCAGCCGGGCGACGTCGTGCTGAAGTTCGATGGCAAGGACGTGCGCGAAATGCGCGACCTGCCGCGCGTCGTGGCCGACAGCCCGGTAGGCAAGGCGGTGGACGTCGTGATCGTGCGCAAGGGCGTCGAGCAGACGGTTCAGGTGACGCTTGGCCGGCTCGAAGACAGCGAGGAAGCCGAGGTTGCAGAAGGCACGGATGCGCCGGAAGCGGCTGAACCGGATGTGGTGGAAAATGCCACCACGCTCGGCATGACGATCGGCGAGCTGACGGACGAGCAGCGCGAAACCTTCTCCTTTGCCAAGGAAGTCTCTGGCGTTCTGATCTCGGAAGTGGCCGAGGGTTCGGCCGCTGCGGAAAAGGGCATCGAGCCTGGCGAAGTGATCACCGAGATCGCGCAGGAATCCGTAGCATCGCCGAAGGACGTTCTCGACCGTGTGCAGGCGCTGAAGGAGCAGGGCCGCAAGAATGCCTTGCTGATGCTCGCGTCCAAGACGGGCGAGTTGCGCTTCGTGACGCTGCGGATCGAGTAAGCCTGGGTTCTTGCAGTAGCCCAGCGACCTGCTTGGGCGCTGGGCTATTTCGAGGGAGCTTCGGGACGTTCCGTGAGCGGTACGATCTCGCGGCCAGTCTTGTCGATCACGCCCCATAGACCGCCTGCCATGTAGGAGTATTCTCCGTTGCCGACCGGCTTGGAGACGCAGCCGGTGCAGACATCGGCGCGGCCGTTTTCGAACGGGAAGCCGAATGTGTAGGGCGCGCGGATCTTCACGTTCAGGTCGTTGTCGACGTAGACGAGATCGTCGCCGATGCGTCCGCGTGCCAGACCTTCCGCGAAGGCGTCAGGGCCATTGTCGTAGGTTAGAACCTCCACCATGCGGCCGTTGCGATGGCGGTAAAACCACTGATGGCCGGGGAAGGTGATGGTGGCGAGGTCGTCGGTGTAGGAGATGTCGGCGAGGATAGCGGGCGCTATTGTGTAGCCATCGGCTGCCTTGGCGGCGCAGTGCTCTACCGTTTCCAGATCGCGTTCGGACCAGTAGGTGCAGGGAAGCGGGTAGGTATCGTCTGACGGAGCCGCTGGTGTGTCGCCGGCTTGCGCCAAGAGGAGGGACATCAACAAGGCGGTGAGCATCATTGCTTCCTTGTAGAGGGCAACTGCCCCGCTTCAGCGGCTTGAGAAAGTGAGTCCGAAAAGCCGCTTAAGTGCCGGCTTCTCTTTGCTTCTTCCAGTCGTCTCGGCTTAGGCGGTAGAGCGCGTGGCGCTTGAGATGCGGGTGGGTGTCGGGCACGTCTTCATGGTCGAAGTCGCCCTTCTGGTCGTGCCACATGCCGATGCGCTCCATGACCGCGAGCGACCACGTGTTGTTGGCAACGGCGAAGGAGACGATTTCTTCCAGGCCCAAATCCTGGAAGCCGAAACGCAGCCACTCGCGCGCGGCTTCCGTGGCATAGCCCTTGCCCCAAAGGTTGCGCTTCAAGCGCCAGCCGATCTCTGTTGCGTCAGGTGATAGGCTGATAATGCGCGGGTCCTTGCGGATGCCGACGAAGCCGATGCACTCGCTGGTCTGCGCCAGTTCCACGGCCGCAAAACCGTAGCCGTCACGATCGATCTCCGCCCGAAGCCGATCCATCACCGCGTCGGCCGCGGCCCGGTCACGGCGCATGGGGAAGAAGCGTATGACTTCGGGGTCGGAGTTGATTTCGTGGAAGAGTTCGCGGTCGCGCTCTTCCCAGTTGCGGAGGATCAGCCGTTTGGTGTGCAGCGGTTTCAATGGACGAAATCCGATTGGCTATAACCTTGGAGATAGAGCAGGGCGGTGAGGTCGCCATGGTCGATGCGAATGACCGCCTGTTCGGCGACCATTGGCTTGGCATGAAGGGCGACGCCACTGCCGGCCAACTGGATCATGCCAAGATCATTGGCGCCGTCGCCGACGGCCAGCGCATCGCCGAGAGTCACACCGCGCTCGGCAGCAATCTCACGCAACGCCTGCGCCTTGGCTTCGCGGCCAAGGATCGGCTCGGCGACAAGGCCGGAAAAGCAGCCATTCTCGGCGATCAGGGTATTGGCGCGGTTTTCATCGAAGCCGAGTTCGGCGGCGATCGGATTGGTGAAGTCGAGGAAGCCGCCGGAAATCAGCGCGGTGTAAGCGCCGTTGGCGCGCATGGTCGCAACAAGCGTGCGGCCCCCGGACGCCAGGTGGATTCGGCTGTCGATGACCTTGCGGATGACGCTGGTTTCCAGGTCCTTCAACAAGGCGACACGCTCGCGCAAAGCGGGCTCGAAAGCGATCTCTCCGTTCATGGCGCGCGCTGTGATGGCGGCCACATGCTCCTTCAAGCCGACTTCGGCCGCCAGCTCGTCGATGCATTCCTGATCGATCATCGTCGAATCCATGTCGGCAATGAGGATTTTTTTCCTGCGATTTTCCGCAGTCTGCACTATGATGTCGACGGGATGTTCGGCTAGAGCTTCGCGGCCGAGGCTTTCGATAGCGGTCTTATCGAGGTCAGGACCCGGCGTGAGATCGCAGGCGATGGTTTCGGCAAGCCAGGTGGCCGGTCCGGCGCCAATCGCTTGCGCGACGCGGCCGGCAAGTTCAGCCGTGAGGGTTGGGCGCGCGGGATGACAGACGAGTGTGACGACGAGGGACATGGGCGTTTCGGCTGACAGTTCGAGGACGGCGGCGGGCTTGATCCGCAATGCAACCCTGATAGCGGGGCCAACTGCCAGCGGCAAGTCGGCGCTGGCCGTGCGGCTGGCACGCGCAAGCGGTGCCCTGATCGTCAATGCCGACTCCATGCAGGTCTATGATGTGCTGCGGGTCGTGACGGCGCGACCCGGCGAGGCGGATCTGGAACAAGCGCCACATGTTCTTTACGGCCATGTAGCGCCGACAATTGCGTTCTCGACCGGCTCTTGGCTACGGGATGTGGCTGCACTGGCGGCGCGGCAGGGCGACCGGCCCTTGATCTTCGTTGGCGGTACTGGGCTCTATTTCCGGGGGCTGGTGGAGGGGTTTGCCGAGATGCCGGCGATCCCGCCGCATATCCGTGACCGCTGGCGCTATAAGCTGCATGAGGAAGGGCCGGACAAGCTGCATCGCATTTTGCGCGCGGAAGATCCCAAGATGGCGGCTGCGCTACGCCCGGGCGACGGGCAGCGGATCGTGCGCGCGCTGGAGGTGCTGGAAACGTCGGGCCGTTCGATCTCGGAATGGCAGGCCGATAGTCGTCCGGCGCTGATCGACCGTGCGAGCGCGTCGTTTCGGGTGATCGAGCCAGATCGCGCCGTTCTGGTCGAGCGGATCAATCGCCGCTTCGACCGAATGGTGGAAGACGGCGCGCTAGACGAAGTGGCGGCGCTGCTGGCGCTCGATCCCGATCCAGCCGTGCCTGCGATGAAGGCGATCGGCGTGCGCGAGCTTGGCGAAGTGCTGGCCGACCGTATGCCGTTGGCGGATGCGATCGAACGCGCCAAGATTGCGACACGGCAGTATGCGCGGCGGCAGTCGACCTGGTTCCGCAACCAGTTCGGGCCGGAATGGCAGCGGATTTCCGGGTTCGAGTAGCGGCGGCGCTCAGGCTGCCCGCTTACAGCTTGCCGAAGGGTCCATCGGTCGAACGCCGAAGATAGCGCGAGGATTCGGGTTCGCGCAGCACCGGAGCTGCCATCCGTTCTGCTGCTGAAGGAAAGGGCGATGGGTTTGCCGGCTGCTGCTGCGGCGCGCCTTCAACTGGGTCCGTCTGCTCCGCACGGGGCGTCGCGCGCAGGCGATCAATGATGCGGGCGAGATCGATCTCGTCGCTTTCACCGGTGCCAGTGTCTTCATCGTCCTGCCGTCCCGGCAGAAGCGTCGCCGGCTGCTGCTCGAAGGTCAGACGCATGGTGGTCGCCACGCCTTCACCGAAGGCAATTGCTTCGCGCTGGCCCATCGATGACAGGAAGGACAGGGTCGAGGCGGACGAATCCGAGATGGCCGAGCGGATGATCGCCTTGTCGTGCTCATTGGCAAGACGCATGGCAAACACCGTCGAGCATTGCGACAGGATGGTCGGGTCAAGTTCGCCCGGGCGCTGCGTGACGACGCCGAGGTAACAGCCATATTTGCGGCCTTCCTTGGCGATGCGCGACAAGGCGTGGCGCACGGGCGCGAAGCCGAGAGCGGGGTCCGACGGCATGTAGCGATGGGCTTCCTCGCACAGAACGAGGATCTTGAGCTTGCCGTCGCTGCCTTCAGCCAGATCGAAGGCGAGGCGAGCGAGAACCGAGCAAACCGCGTTGACCACTTCCGACGGCATGCCGGCCATGGAAAAGCAGGTGATTGGCTTGCCTTCATGCGGAACGCGAAACATGCTGCCGATTGATCGATGCAAAGTGTCTTCGATCAGGCGCGAGGCGAACATGAAGCGGTAGCGGGGATCGGCCACCGCCGCGTCGATGCGAGCGCGTAGCGAGCGCAGAACCGGGCGCATTTCCTTGCTGTCCAGCATGCCCAGCCGCTCGTCGAGCTGGCGCGTGATGTCGGCGAGACGATAAGGGATCGGCGTGTCGGCGGTAATGCTGCCGCTGTCGCCCGACCGCCGCATGAGGCCAACCTGCGCGTTGGCGCGATAGGCCTGCTTGGCTTGCGGGATCAACTCGCGCAGGAGGTCGACTTCGTCCGTATCCGGAGTGCGGCCGCGAAACAGAACTTCTGCGAACTCTTCCAGCTGGAACATCCAGAAGGGCAGGTCGAGGCTGGTGAGATCGATGCGGTGCGCCTTGTCGGGAAAGGCGGTGGTGAATTCGTTGTGCGGGTCGAACATCAAGACGCGCAGATCCGGCCGGGCCGCGATGGCCTTGCGCACGAGCAGTGACACGGCCGTCGACTTACCGACGCCGGTTGTGCCGACCACGGCGAAGTGTCGGCTGAGTGCGACGTCGATCGCCACGCTGGCGCTGATGGAAGCATCCTGGCTCAGCGTGCCGACCGTTATCGCGCGGCGGCCGCCAAGATCATAAACGGCCTGAAGATCGCGGCCGCGAATGCGATGGGCGACTGCGCCGAGATGCGGATAGGCCGTGATGCCGCGATCGAAGACCGGGCCGGCGGCGGTATCGCGCACCTCGCCCGCCAGGTCGATCTTCACTTCGATCGGGTTTTCGACGCCTGAGTCCCAGTGCGGCGTGGACGTCGCGATGCCATAAACAAAGCCGACGGTACGGGTGTTTCCGAGATTGACGGAGATCATCCGCCCGACCGTCCACTGCATGGAGCCATCGGCATCGTCAGCGCCAGCCGCGATGGTCGCATGGGCGCCGTCGCAGGCGATGATACGACCGATAATCCGCGTGTCCGGCTGCTGCTCGGCGCGTCGCTCCTGCGAAATTTCTTCGCCTCGCGCCAGGGATTTGTCGGCATACATCATGAGCTTCGCGTCCGTTCTGTTGAATGGACTTAAGCGAGCAGGGTTAAAGCGGAGTTCGGCGGATTTCTCGTATGCCGATTAATAGCGCGATTTCGGCCTGAAACGGGGATTGACGCTTCGGAAAGATGACTCTACGGTCCACCACCATGAAGACAGCACTCATTCTCGTAGTAGGACGGCGCGTGGGCAAGGCGGTGTAACCGCCGGGCGAAAGCACCCCATGCGCAACACGAAGGCTCCCTCGGGGGCCTTTTTTATTGCCTCGACTTCACACGACACTCGGTAAAAAGCGGGACGACAATGACCAGCGACAATAGCGGCAAGCGCGAAATGACCGGCGCGGAGATGGTGGTTCAGGCGCTGAAAGATAACGGCGTCAAGCACCTCTTCGGCTATCCGGGCGGCGCCGTTCTGCCGATTTACGACGAGCTGTTCCAGCAGGACGAGATCCAGCACATCCTGGTGCGCCATGAGCAGGGCGCGGGCCATGCGGCGGAAGGCTATGCTCGCTCCACCGGCAAGGCCGGCGTGATGCTGGTAACCTCAGGTCCCGGCGCAACCAATGCCGTCACGCCCCTGCAGGACGCGCTTCTCGATTCGATCCCGCTGGTGTGCATTTCAGGCCAGGTTCCCACAGGCCTGATCGGTTCCGACGCGTTCCAGGAAGCCGATACCGTCGGCATCACGCGCCCTTGCACCAAGCACAACTGGCTGGTGCGCGATGTGAACGATCTGGCCGCGATCCTGCACGAAGCCTTCCAGGTTGCGACAACGGGACGTCCGGGTCCGGTTCTCGTTGATGTGCCGAAGGACGTTCAGTTTGCCACAGGCACCTATACGCCGCCGCAGACGGTGACGCGCACGTCTTATCGCCCGAAGGTTCAGGGTGATCTGGAAGCCGTGAAGCAGGCTGTTGCTCTGATGGCGACGGCCAAGAAGCCGGTGATCTATTCCGGCGGCGGCGTCATCAATTCCGGTCCGGAAGCCAGCCAGCTGCTGCGCCAGCTCGTGGAACTGACCGGCTTCCCAATCACCTCGACTCTGATGGGTCTCGGGGCTTATCCGGCATCAGGCGACAACTGGCTCGGCATGCTCGGCATGCACGGTTCCTATGAAGCCAACATGGTGATGCACGATTGCGATGTCATGCTGTGCATCGGCGCACGCTTCGACGACCGGATTACCGGTCGTTTGGATGCGTTTGCGCCGAATTCGCGCAAGATCCACATCGATATCGATCCGTCGTCCATCAACAAGAACGTGCATGTCGAGGTGCCGATCATCGGCGATGTCGGCCGCGTGCTGGAAGACATGGTGCGCTTGTGGCGCGCTTCGGGTCAGACCGACCGCAAGGCGCTGGCGCCATGGTGGGAGCAGATCCAGCGCTGGCGGGCGCGCGACAGTTTTGCTTATCGCGAAAACCGCGACGTGATCATGCCGCAGCATGCCGTTCGCCGTTTGTATGACCTGACCAAGGGTCCGAACACCTACATCACGACGGAAGTCGGCCAGCACCAGATGTGGGCGGCACAGCATTACGGCTTCGATGAGCCGAACCGCTGGATGACCTCCGGTGGTCTGGGCACGATGGGTTATGGTCTGCCGGCGGCTCTCGGTGTGCAGATCGCACATCCTGACGCGCTGGTGATCGACATTGCGGGTGACGCTTCCGTGCAGATGACGATGCAGGAAATGTCGACGGCGGTGCAGTATGAAGCGCCGATCAAGATTTTCATCCTGAACAACCAGTATATGGGCATGGTTCGGCAGTGGCAGCAGCTGCTCCACGGCAACCGCCTGTCGCATTCCTATACCGAAGCGATGCCGGACTTCGTGAAGCTGGCGGAAGCCTATGGCGGACACGGCATTCGCTGCGACAAGCCGGACGAGCTCGACGATGCGATCAACGAAATGGTGTCGGTGAAGAAGCCGGTGCTGTTCGATTGCCGCGTCGCCAACCTCACCAACTGCTTCCCGATGATCCCATCAGGTAAGGCGCATAACGAAATGCTGCTGCCGGACGAGGCGACGGATGAAGCGGTGGCGAACGCGATCGACGCCAAGGGCAAGATGCTGGTTTAACACAGGCCGAGATCTAGGAAGAGACTGTTATCATGAATGCCCAGCTTCAGCCGACCGGATCGGCCTATTTCATTCAGAAGTCGCTTGAAAAGCCGGTGAGCCACACGCTTTCCGTGTTGGTCGACAACGAACCCGGCGTGCTTGCGCGCGTGATCGGGCTGTTTTCCGGACGTGGCTACAACATTGAGAGCCTCACCGTTTCGGAGACCGAGCATCAGAGCCACCTGTCGCGCATCACGATCGTGACACGCGGCACGCCGCATATCATCGATCAGATCCGCCACCAGCTTGAGCGCATTGTGCCGGTGCATCGGGTTGTCGACCTGTCCATCCGAGCCGCCGAACTCGGCCAGGAAAAGCCGCTCGAGCGCGAGCTTGCCTTGGTGAAGGTATGCGGAACCGGCGAGGAGCGAATGGAAGCGCTGCGCTTGGCGGAAGCGTTCCGCGCCAGCGTGATCGATGCCAACACCGAGCACTTCATTTTCGAAATTACCGGCCGTGTTTCGAAGATCGAGCAGTTCATCGCGATCATGCAGCCGTTGGGGCTGGTGGAAGTCTGCCGCACCGGTGTGGCGGCGATGAACCGCGGCCCGCAGGGGATGTAAGTCCACCCAATCCGTTTTCTTCAAGGATGTGCCGGCCGAGCGCCGGCCGTCTTCGCTTGCCTTGGATCGAGGCCGCCTATGTCGCACGACACGCTTGTTGCGCTGTTCATCTATGCTTTCGTGAGCTCGATCACGCCGGGTCCCAACAACTTCATGTTGCTGGCCTCAGGCGTGAACTTCGGCTTCATGCGGACCATCCCGCATATGCTGGGCATCGGCGTTGGCTTCGTATCGCTGTTGCTGGGTGTCGGCTTTGGTCTGGGTGCGGTGCTCAGTGCCTTTCCCGCGCTTCACCTGGCGCTGAAGATCGCCGGCGGCGCTTATCTGCTTTACCTCGCCTGGAAGATCGCGATGTCGCGCACGCTTGGAAGCGCTAGGGATGATCGCGCCAAGCCCATGTCCTTCTTGCAGGCCGCGGCCTTTCAGTGGGTGAACCCGAAGGCTTGGGTCATGGCCGTGACCGCAATGGCGATCTACACGAACCCGGCTGCACCGTTCGTGTCGGTTGTGCTGATTTCGATGATATTCGGTCTGGTGAACCTGCCGTCCGTGTCTTGCTGGGCCGGCTTCGGCGTGGCGCTTCGTGGCTTTCTGTCCGATCCGCAGCGGCTGAAGTGGTTCAACATCGTTATGGGACTGATGCTCGCGGCGACGTTGTGGCCGATGTTGCGTTGAGCGTTCTTGTTGTGTTCATGCTGTTCGGCTGCTAGAGGAACTTGCTCCGACGGCACGAATCCGATCTGACCACTGTATGAAATTTTCTCCGCAACAGGACGAGGCGCTGCAGGCGGTTGCGCGCTGGATGAAGTCGGGCAAGCCGCAGATCTTTCGGTTGTTCGGTTATGCCGGGACCGGCAAAACGACACTGGCGCGACACTTCGCCGAGAATGTCGACGGTAGCGTGCAGTTCGCTGCCTTCACCGGGAAGGCTGCACAAGTATTGCGCTCCAAGGGTGCGAGCAATGCTCGCACGATCCATTCGCTGATCTATCGGCCGCGCGGCGAAGAGGCGGTGGAGAACGAGGATACCGGCAAGACGTCGATGTCGCCGACCTTTGCGCTGAACCGGCAATCACCGGTTGCGAAGGCGAAGCTGATCATTGTCGACGAATGTTCGATGGTGGATGAGGCGCTGGGGCGCGATCTCCTGAGCTTCGGCACTCCTATCCTGGTGCTAGGCGATCCGGGCCAGTTGCCGCCGATTTCGGGTGGCGGGTTCTTTACCGAGCATGAGCCAGACCATCTGCTGACGGAAATCCACCGGCAGGCGCGTGACAATCCGATCATCCAGCTTGCTCTCGATGTACGCGAGGGCAAGGAGTTCATGTATGGCGACTTCGGCGCCGCGCAGGTGATCAGCAAGGACGAGGTCACGCAGGATCTCGTGCTTGGCGCCGATCAGGTGCTGGTGGGCACGAACCGGACGCGGCGCCGCTACAATGCGCGGTTGCGCGAGCTTAAGGGATTTACGGCCGAGTTTCCGCAGGCCGGCGACAAGCTCGTTTGCTTGCGCAACGACCCGTCCAAGGGGCTGTTGAACGGTTCGCTGTGGAAGGTGATGACGTCTTCAAAGGAAACGGTGAAGCCCGGCATCAATCTTCTTGTAACCCCGGAAGAAGACGATCCCGATCGGGGCGTGGCCAAGATCAAGCTGCTGAAGGCTGCGTTCGAAACGCCAGACGAGGAAATTTCCTGGCAGCTGAAGAAGCGGTTCGATGATTTCGACTACGGCTACGCGCTGACCGTGCACAAGTCGCAGGGTTCTCAGTGGAATAACGTCGTTCTGTTCGATGAAAGCTGGGCGTTCAAGGACACGCGCCAGCGCTGGCTCTATACGGCGGTGACGCGTGCGGCCGAGCGGCTGACGGTGGTGCGTTGATCACCACCGCCGTGGCCTTGGCTCAGATGTCGAGCGGCTTCGGCGTTGCGCCGACCCAGGCCCAGGCTTGTTCGGCCTCATCTTCGTCGAAACGCTTCAATTCGACGTCGATCGATGGCGCAAAGAAGCCGCTGAAGTGAGAGACCCAGTCCGGACCGCCGATCGAGGCGCATTTACGGATATGGGCGTTGGCGTGCTCCTGACCTTCCTTCTTCGTGTCGTCTGACAGTTCCGACCAGTCGACGCCTTCATAGTTGGTGAAATGCACGAGTACGTCGATGCGCGGATGCAAGGCATAGGCGCCTTCCAGCAGGCCATACAGGTTCTCGAGATCTGCTGCCGAAACGTGGCCGGTAATTTCGCAGGCAAAAAGATCGGTGCGATCCGTCTCGATCCGCCTGACTGCCGGCACTGCATTTAAAGAAGAAGGCATTGTGTCTCCTGTGTTTCCCAATCTGGGACGGAATGCGGAAAACTGCAGCGCGTTCCCCTAATCACCGCCTAGAGCTTGAACCTAAATAGGTCATCTTCGTTGATGAGCCAGCGCTGAATTATCGGCAATGCTTTGTTGAGCCTGTTTCTGTTTGTGGGCACATGCAATCATCTCGATTGATCTTGCGTGAAAGCAGGCGTAAGAGGCCGCCCGCCCGAAAGGAGGGCATCATGAGCATTGACGAGACTGCAGGCTCTACTTCCAACCCCGTCGCGGCCGTGCCGCACAAGGTGGAGGGACATGGAGAGCAGAGACTGCCTATCCTGATGCTCGGTGCGCTGGGTGTCGTTTACGGTGATATCGGCACGAGCCCAATCTACGCTTTTCGCGAGGCGCTGCGCGCTTCTGCCGGGGCGGAGATCGCCACGCGCGAGGACATTCTGGGCGTGCTGTCCCTGATTGTCTGGGCGCTGACGATCATTGTCACCATCAAATATATCCTGTTCGTGCTGCGCGCCGACAACCGCGGCGAGGGCGGTACGCTGTCGCTGATGGCGCTGGTGCGCTCGACCTTTTCCAATCGGCCGGCGCTTCTGCTGTTCATCGGCATGATCGGCGCCTCACTATTTTATGGCGATGCGGTGATTACGCCGGCGATCTCGGTTCTGTCTGCTGTCGAAGGCATGAACACGGTCACGGCCAACTTCCAACCCTATGTCGTGCCCATCACGCTGGTGATCCTGGCGATCGTCTTCTACGTGCAGCGCTTCGGCACGGCCAAGGTTGCAACCATCTTCGGGCCGGTGACGGCTGTGTGGTTCCTTGCGATCGGCGTGTCAGGACTTGTCCATATCGCCGACGACGTCGAAATTCTGTATGCGATCAATCCCTATTACATCGTCATCTTCCTGATCGACTCGCCGGCCGTGGCGTTCGTGACGATCGGCGCGGTGTTTCTGGCGGTGACGGGTGCGGAAGCGCTTTATGCCGATCTCGGTCATTTCGGGCGCAAGCCGATCGTTATGGCCTGGCTGGTGATGGTATTTCCCTGCTTGCTGCTGAACTATTTCGGGCAGGGCGCCTATGTGCTTTCCCACGGTGGTGCGATCGGCCATCCATTCTTCGAGATGAATGAAGGCTGGGCGCTTGTGCCCATGGTGCTGCTGGCGACGGCCGCTACCGTGATCGCGAGCCAGGCGGTGATTTCCGGCGCGTTCTCGCTGACGCGTCAGGCGGTGCAGCTCAACATGCTGCCGCGTTTGGAAGTGCAGCATACGTCGGCGGAGCAATCCGGCCAGATCTACATGCCGCGGGTCAACACGCTGCTCGGCATCGTCGTTTTCATGCTGGTTGTCGGCTTTCAGGAATCCAGCGAACTCGCTTCCGCTTACGGTATCTCGGTCACCGGCAACATGCTGATCACCACGCTGCTCTTGTTCGTGGTCATGCTGCGGATTTGGAAGTGGCCGCTGGCGGCTGCGGTAGGTGCCACGGCCGTGTTCCTGATCATCGACATCGGCTTCTTCGTGTCGAATATCGTGAAGGTGTTCGACGGCGGCTGGGCATCGATCCTGGTGGCTGTGTCGATCGTGACGCTGATGGCGACATGGGTGTTCGGCAGCCGAGCCTTGTTCGACAAGACGCGCAAGAACGAGGTGCCGCTCGACTTCTTCATCGAGCAGCTGGCCAAGAAGCCGCCGACGCTCGTGCCGGGCACAGCAGTGTTTCTCACGGCCGATCCGCAGCGAACGCCCACCGCGCTGCTGCACAGTCTGAAACACTACAAGGTGCTGCACGAGAAGAACGTGATCCTGTCCGTCAAGACGGCCACGACACCGCGCGTGCCGGAAAGTGAGCGGGCGCAGATCGAATCGCTTAACCCGCTTTTTATGCGGGTGTCGCTGACCTTCGGCTATATGGAGCGGCCGAATATCCCGCGCGCGCTGGCGATCTGCCGCAAGCTCGGTTGGAAGTTCGATATCATGACGACCTCGTTCTTCCTGTCGCGGCGCTCGCTGAAGGTTTCGGCCAACTCTGTGCTGCCGCATTGGCAGGACCGGCTGTTCATTTCGATGGCGCGCTCGGCAGCCGACGCGACCGAATATTTCCAGATCCCCACAGGCCGGGTGGTGGAAATCGGCACGCAGGTGGCGGTTTAGGCCGTCACAGGCTAAGCACTCCTTCGCTATCCTAATGAAGGAGTGTCCATGAAGCAGAGTTCGAGCATCGCCATTGTGGGGGCTGGGCCGGGTGGTCTGGCGACTGCCTTGCTGCTCAAGCGACGCGGCCATGATGTCAGGGTGTTCGAGCGCTTTGAACAGGCGGCGCCTGTCGGCTCCGGGCTGATCCTGCAGCCGACCGGCTTGAGCGTGCTCGCCTATCTCGGTTTGTTGCCGGCCATGCTGGCACGCGGTGCACGGATTGATCGGCTGACGGGCGCGGATGCGCGAAGCGGCCGCACCGTGCTGGATGTGCGCTATGATGCGCTGGCTGGTGGGCGTTTCGGGCTGGGCACGCATCGTGCGGCTTTGTTCGACGTGCTGCACGATGCAGTGGTCGCCGCGCGCATCCCCATCATGACCGGCACCGATGCGCAGTCCTTGCATGCGATGGGCGACGGCATCGGCTTCGACGCCAGTGGCCTGCGGCATGGACCGTTCGACCTCATTGTCGACGCCAGCGGCGCGCGTTCGACGCTGCGCCGGCATGCGGTGCGACCGGTTGAACCACGACCGCTGACTTATGGCGCGATATGGGCGACGCTTGACTGGATTGGCGAGGGGTTCGATCCAAATGCGCTGCAACAGCGCTATGAGCGTGCGCATACGATGGTGGGCGTGTTGCCGGTGGGGCGGGTCGATCCGGCCGGTGGTGAGAAGGCGGCGTTCTTCTGGAGCCTCAAGCCGGCTGAGATCGACGCGGTGAAGGCTGGTGGGTTGGACACCTGGAAGTCTCGCGTATTGGCGGTCTGGCCGGCTTGTGCGCCCTATCTCGACCAGATCACCGACTTTGCGCAACTGACCCTTGCACGTTACGGGCATCACACCTTGCTGCCACAACGGGGCGAGCGGATCGTGTTCCTGGGCGATGCGGCGCATGCCACCAGCCCGCAGTTGGGGCAGGGCGCGAATATGGCACTGCTCGATGCGGCGGCTCTGGATGAGGCTCTGCGGCGCAGCGATGATCTTGATCAGGCGCTGGATGTTTATGGGGCGTTGCGGCGCAACCACATTAAGCTGTTCCAGGCTTTGTCCTTGATGTTGACGCCGTTCTACCAGTCCGACGGACGCGTGCTGCCGTGGATGCGCGACACGCTGGTGGCGGTGGCCGCGCGCGTACCGCCGTTGCCGCAGATGCTTGGCGCGATGGTGGCAGGGACACTGCTTGATCCGCTTGGGCGGATCGGTCTGGCCGAACCGGATTGGACAGCTATCGCTGGCGCGTTGGGTTCAACGGAAGCGCCCACGCAAGAAAAAGCATGAACCGCAACTCGCCTCTTGTGAGCTAAGTCTGGATGCGCTACTCAACCGAACCGTAACGTACGGTACAGTCGAAAGAGCGTGTTGCAGTCCACCGTTATCCCCAGCGAAGAAGCCCCGTCCGAGCGCCAGCAAGCCGTGCTCGATGCCGTATTGTCGCTGCTGGTGGAGCAGGGGCATGCGCTGACCATGACGGCGGTGGCGCGGCGCGCGAGCTGTTCCAAGGAAACGCTCTACAAATGGTTCGGCGACCGCAACGGACTGCTGACGGCAACCGTGCGGTGGCAGGCCTCGAAGGTTCGCGCTGGCAACTACGACGCGCAGCATCTCGACAGCAGCGCATTGCGCGAAAGCCTGCAGGGCTTTGCGGTGAATTGGCTGACGGTGATTTCGAGCCGCACGTCGGTGGCGCTGAACCGGGTGGCGGTGGGCGGAGCAGGGTCCGGTCGGGATGCGCTCGGCGCTATCGTTCTGGCCAACGGACGCTTTGCGATTGGCGAGCGGCTGAAGCCGGTGCTGGAAGCCGGTCGATCTGCCGGGCTACTCGCCTTCGACGATGCCGAGGAAGCGTTTCGCACCTTCTTCGGTCTAGTCGGCCGCGACGTGCAGATCCGGCTGCTGCTTGGCGACGACATAGCGCTGGATGCTGCCGAGATCGATGCGGATGCGCGGCGCGCCACAAACCAATTCTTCGCGCTCTACGGCGCAGGAAAATCGCCGGCTAAGGCCGGATAATCCAACAACGAATAGCGAAGCGGAAGGAAACACCATGCGCGTTTATTACGATCGTGATGCCGATCTCAATCTCCTCAAGGGCAAGAAAGTTGCCGTGATCGGCTATGGCAGCCAGGGCCGTGCTCATGCGCTGAACCTCAAGGATTCCGGCATCACGGACATCGCGATCGGCCTCAAGGAAGGCTCCGCGACCGCCAAGAAGGTCGAGGCCGACGGGCTGAAGGTCATGAGCGTCGCCGAAGTCGCCAAGTGGGCCGACGTGATGATGATGGCCACCCCGGACGAGCTGCAGGCTGGCATCTACAAGAACGACATTGCGCCGAACATCCGCGATGGTGCGGCGATTGCCTTTGCTCACGGCCTTAACGTGCATTTCGGCCTGATCGAGCCGAAGAAGACCATCGACGTCATCATGATCGCGCCGAAGGGCCCGGGTCACACCGTGCGCGGCGAGTATCAGAAGGGCGGCGGCGTGCCTTGCCTCGTGGCTGTCGATCAGGACGCTTCCGGCAATGCGCTGGATGTCGCACTGGCTTATGCGTCTGGCGTCGGCGGTGGTCGGTCGGGCATCATCGAGACGAATTTCCGCGAGGAATGCGAGACAGATCTGTTCGGCGAGCAGGTCGTGCTCTGCGGCGGTCTGGTCGAGCTTATCCGCGCCGGTTTCGAAACGCTGGTGGAAGCAGGCTACGCGCCGGAAATGGCCTATTTCGAGTGCCTCCACGAAGTGAAGCTGATCGTCGACCTGATCTATGAAGGCGGTATCGCCAACATGAACTACTCGATCTCGAACACCGCCGAATGGGGCGAGTATGTTTCGGGCCCGCGCATCATCACGGAAGACACCAAGGCCGAAATGAAGCGCGTCCTCAAGGACATTCAGAGCGGCCGTTTCACCTCCGAATGGATGCAGGAATACAAGTCCGGCGGCGCACGCTTCAAGGGCATCCGCCGCACCAACGACAAGCACCAGATCGAAGAAGTCGGCGAAAAGCTGCGCGGCATGATGCCGTGGATCGGGAAAAACAAGTTGGTGGATAAGTCCGTCAACTAATTTGGATCGCTGCGTCTGACAGTCGATCCACGATTCTTTGCTTGCGCGTTCTAGGGGCAAGCCCCTGTGGGCGCGTGGGAATCGGGAGAAACAAGCTTGCGCCTGGTTATGCGATGGACTGGGCGCAAACCTTTTTGGACGTTAGCCGACGTCGTTGATGCTTGCCTTCGCTGAAGTGTCTGCGCCAGCGATGCGGTCGAGGTTTGCGATCAGGCGGGACAGCATGTCGATGAGTTGCGCCACTTCATCATCACTGAAGCCCTGCAGCACCTCGCCGTTGCCTTTCAGCAAGGCAGTGATTGCGCCGGGAAGCTGTTTCTCCGCCTGAGCCGTCAGCATGATGCGGCTGCTTCGCCCGTCTGCGGGATCGGGTCTGCGCTCGATTAGCCCATCCCTTTCCATCCGCGCCAGCATCTGCGCCATCGGCGGCTGCTCGATTTTGGCGAAGCGGGCGAGGTCACGCTGTGTGCTGGCCTGTCCATCCCTTAGCGCAACCAGCACGGGCAGATGACCGACGCCGAAGCCGAGCGGCTTCAACCGCGCTTCGCTTAGCCGTGTGAAGCCGCGTGCCGCAAGGCTGATGAGGTGCCCGGGGGTCGAAAGCACATCCAGATCCATCGACTTTAACTCCTTCGCTCTTGCTAACGGAATTATATACGTGCATATATAAATGATCTACCAGGTGGTGTAGCATCGAACCGAGGCAAGGACGAAAATGATGGATCAAGAGATCGAGCTTCTGCGCGACATCTACCGTGCCTTCAACGCGCGGGATATCGACGGCGTGTTGATGGCGCTGCATGACGATGTTGAATGGGCGAACGCGATGGAGGGCGGGCATGTTCACGGGCATGATGCCGTGCGCGATTACTGGACGAGGCAGTGGTCCATCGTCAGCCCCCATGTCGAACCGGTCGGCTTCCGGAAGGCCGAAGATGGCGCGATCATCGCCGAAGTCCTGCAGACCATTCGCGACCTCGAGGGCAACCCGCTTGAAGGGCAAACACACGGGTTGAAGGACAAGACCGTCGGCCATGTCTTCCACTTCAGGGATGGCAAGGTGGCGCGCTTCGACGTTCAGGATGCTGTGTGAGGCAACTTGGCGTGCGCGCCGGTTTCAGCCGTAATGCCAGTGCGGCTTTGGAGCGGTGCCGGTGATCTCGACGCCGGCGCGGTCACCCGTTCGCCAGCGCAACTCGCACTGGTATGCGATGTTATCGACAGACACGTAAAGCAAAAAGCTTTTCGGAACTGCGATATCTGCCGGAACCCGCAACTCGGCGCCGTTGCTGTGCATGTTGCGGATGGTGCAGCGGATTTCGGATTGCGTGCCGTGAAGGATCGCGCCGCCCTTCAGCACGCGCTGCCGGTGCAATGCCCGTTCTTTCTGCTCGCTGGGGTTGGACATGAGTTCAGCCGAAGGTTATTTCGCTTGTCTTAGAAGATAGGCCGTTGCTTCCTTGTGCAAGCCCATTGCGTGTTGCGCCAAGAAAAAGGCCGGGCTGTTTTCACCGGCCCGGCCTTTTATCGTCAAGGGTGATGGCTCACCGGAAGGGCGAGTGGCACGACCGGCGCGGACCGTAGTTCGGCTGGAACGTGTTGTCCGACGCACGATAGGAGCGATACTGGTTGTAGCACCAGTTCACGTGGTTCGAGGCGTAGCCACGGCCGCGTGGAGCGACATAGCGCGGTGCTGCATAGCGTGGCTCGACATAGCGGTAGGTCGGGGCGATGCCGAAATAGACTGACGGGCCGCGACGATGGCCGTAGTAGTCGCGATGACGCCGGTAGTCGCGGTAATCGCGCCGATCGTGGTGGCGACGATACTCCCGGCGATCATGGTGACGGTCCCAGCGGCGATCATAATGGTCGCGGTACTGGACCTGCTCGGCGCGGGCCGGCTCAGCCGGACGATCGAAATTGGCGATGGGGCGAAGACCGGCGGGCGCGATCTGCGCGGATGCGGTCGACACGGTGCCGGCAACGGCAGAGATCATGAGAAGACCGGCCACGGCCAGCTTCGACAACATGCTCTTCATGGCATTCCTCCATTTGGGGCGGTGGACTAAAACCTGTCCTTGCCGCGACAACTCGCATGAGCGCGATGAACCAGCGCTGAATGTGACGTGTGCCGGAATGTTCATGCTTGCATTCGCAGGGCCGCGCGCCACTTCTGCGCCATGACCCGCTTTGATCTTCCCGAAAACCAGATGGTTGCCGTTGACGATGTCAACTTGCGCCTCGATCTCTCGAACCTGCCCTTCGAGGATGCGCATCGGCAGGCAATTGCCGCGCATTGGCTGATCGAGAAGGCGGCGCAGCCGGCCTTGTTCAACGGGCGCTTGCTGATGTTTTCGGAACTGCGGCTGGAGAACGGAGTGCTCGAAGGACGCTGCCATCTCGCCGATTACGCGACGCTTCTCTACTGGCGCTCGATCCGGCCGCATCCGGATGTGGTTCATTGCTTTGCGCATCCCGCGCTAGTTTCCGCTGACGGCGCACTGGTTGCGGCTCGGATGGGCGCGCATACGGCCAATGCGGGATCTGTCTACTTCGCGGCCGGGTCGTTCGAGCAGGACGATCTGCGCGATGGCCGCATCGACCATGTCGCCAATATGGAGCGCGAGGTGATGGAAGAGACCGGCCTCGATCTCACGCGCCTGACGCATGAACCGGACTACCATGTGCTGGCGATGGTCACCGGCACGGTGATCTTCCGGCGCTACCGGCTGGATGTGAGTGCGGATGAAGCGGCACGTGCCATCGAAGCGCATGTCGCCGCCGATCCCGAGCCTGAAATCGAAGGACCGGTGATCCTCCGGGATGCCAAGGCGGCACCAGACGGCCTGCTGCCGCACATGCAGACCTTCCGGGACTGGCACTTCGCCAATCCCATGCGGCTTTGAGCCTATTCGTGGCGTAGCGCGTCTATCGGGTTCAGCCGCGCGCCGCGTAGGGCGGGGAAGAAGCCGAATACCATTCCGATCAAGGCGGAGAACACCACGGCGATCAGGATGATCGTCGCGCTGGGCGCGAAGGGGATGGCGAGGAAGCTCGCGGCGCCGCCGGCAAGGCCGAGCCCCAGCGCAATGCCCAGCAGACCGCCGAGCAGCGACAGAACCGTGGCTTCCACCAGGAACTGGATCAGGATGTCCTTTTCATGCGCGCCGATGGCGAGCCGGATGCCGATCTCGCGGGTGCGCTCGGTGACCGACACCAGCATGATGTTCATGATGCCGATGCCGCCGACAAGCAGGCTGACCCCGGCGACGGCGCCCAGCATGCCGGTCATGGCTGTAGTCGCGCTGGTCATGGCGTCGGCGATCTGTGTCATGTCGCGCACTTCAAAATTGTCGTCGCGCGTCGGCTGGATACCGCGGGCCTCTCGCATGATCGCGCTGACATCGGCCACAGCCTGCGTAGTCGAAGCGCCATCGTTCACGGACACGTAGATCGTATCGATGTAGCGATTGCCGGCGATGCGACGCTGGAAGGTGGTGAGCGGCATCAGGACGAGATTGTCCTGATCCTGCCCGAAGCCCGTATATCCCTTGGAGCCCAGCGTGCCGATGATGCGGCAGCTGGTCTTGCCGACGCGGATGATCTCGTCGAGCGGATCGCCAGAGCCGAAGAACTGGGTACGGATCGTCTGGCCGATCAGGCACACGCCGGTGCCGCCGCGCACTTCCTGTTCGGTGAAAGCGCGGCCAAGCGAGACTGTCCAGTCGCGCGCCGTGAAATATTCGGTATCGGTGCCGGTGACCTGCGCGGCCGTGTTTTGCGAGCCATAGACGATGCGCACCTGGCTTTGCGACTCGCCGGAAACGGCGCGCACATCGTCCAGATGCTTGTTCAAGACATCGAGGTCCTTCTGCTCCAGGCGGCGCACGGTGAAGTTCGAATTGCCGGAGCGATCGGGTCTCGCTGCGCGCACCACGAGCAGGTTGCTGCCGAGCTTGGAAATGTCCTCGCGCACCTTGGCCGTTGTGCCGGAACCGATCGTCACCATGGCAATAACGGCCGCCACGCCGATGACGATGCCGAGCAGGGTCAGCACCGAACGCATGGCATTGCGGCGCACGGAGCGAAGGGCGAGGCGGATGGTTTCCCACAGCATCAGGCGGGCTCCATCTCATAGCCCTGCGAGGCGATCTTGCCATCGAGGAAGGAGATCGTGCGGTCGGCATAAGACGCGATGTCGCCTTCATGCGTGACCATCGCGATGGTCAACCCTTCGTCGCGGTTGAGGCCGGTGAGAAGCTCCATGATTTCGTGAGAGCGCTGCGTATCGAGATTGCCGGTCGGCTCGTCGGCCACAAGGAGCGTAGGCCGCGTGACGATGGCGCGGGCGATTGCGACGCGCTGTTGCTGGCCGCCGGATAGTTCGGCCGGCGTATGATGTTCGCGACCACCCAAGCCGACCTGCGCCAAAGCCTGCATGGCCGCTCGGCGACGCTCGCCAGCCGGCATGCCGCGATAGATCAGCGGCAGTTCGACGTTCTCGGCGGCTGTGGTGCGGGGCAGGAGATTATAGCCCTGAAAAACGAAGCCGATATAGAGATTGCGCAGCACCGCGCGCTGCGTGCGATCAAGCCGCCCTGCATCGACGCCGAGAAAGCCGTGGCGTCCGGAGGTCGGCGTATCGAGGCAGCCGATGATGTTCATCGATGTGGACTTGCCTGAGC
>NZ_DAMBUH010000037.1:2869-32179 GCF_032053605.1 Tianweitania sp. | reverse complement strand
GCATCCGCGGCACGGGGACGGTGGTGATCTCGTTCTCGGTCGGCGGATCCGGCGCGGTCAGCAATGTCCGCGTGGCACGATCCTCCGGCAATCCCGAGATCGATGCCGCCGTGGTGGGCGCCGTGCGCGGCATTTCCGCTCCCCCGCCGCCCAGCGGCAGCCAGAGCGTGACGATCCCGGTTCTCAAGGATCGCTGACGCAACGTCTCGGTTGATAGGCAACGGCGCGCGCAACTTTGCCGCGCTGTTTGTCGTTGCTAAGCGCTGAAGCGCGGTTTCACCCGGATGGAAAAGAGCGGCACTTCTTCTCGCCGTTCAATCCGGAGCTGTCATGTCCCTGCTGTCGCGCGCCAAACTGCTGTTCCTGCTGATGCCAGCCATGCTCGGCCTGTCCGGCTGTTCTTCGCTGGGCGTGCTGAATGCGGTGCTTCTCAAGGATAGCGGCTCGACCCTGGCTGCGTCCGATGTTTCGTATGGGCGTGATGAGCGCCAGAAGCTCGATGTTTATGCGCCGAGTGATGAACCTGCCAACACCAAGCGGGATGTGGTGGTGTTTGTTTACGGCGGCTCATGGGACAACGGATCGCGCAGCAACTATTCCTTTGCCGGCCGGGCCTTTGCCGCACAAGGCTATGTTACGGTGATCGGCGATTACCGGCTGGTGCCTGAGCATCCGTATCCGGATTTCGTTCAGGACACGGCTTCCGTGGTCGCCTGGGCGCATCGCAACGCCGCCCGCTTCGGCGGCGATCCCGATCGCATCTTCCTGGTCGGCCATTCCGCCGGCGCCTATAACGCCGCGATGGTCGCCTTCGCGCCGGATTTCCTCCAGGCGGCAGGCGTGTCGCCGCGCGTGGTGAAGGGGTTCGCTGGGCTTGCTGGCCCGTATGACTTCGTGCCGCTCGATGCAGACGCCAGTGTCGCGGCGTTCGGTCATCTCAAGCCATCCGAGTTGCGCTTGAGCCAGCCGGTCAATCGGATCACCAGCGGCACTTACGCGCCGCCTGCCTTCCTCGCCACCGGTGCGGACGACACGACCGTGCGCCCACGCAACACCGAACAACTGGCCAAGGTTCTTCGCGACCATGGCCACCAGGTCGAAACCAAGTTCTATCCCGACCTCGGCCATGCCGGATTGGTGCTGGCGCTGAGCCGACCTCTACGCGGCAAGGCACCGGCGCTGGATGACGTCGTGGCTTTCTTTCGAGGCCTGTAGGCTTAAGCGTCGGCTCGATCAGCCGACGAAAGCGCGTTCCACGACGAAATCGGCCGGCGCGTTGTTGGCGCCTTCCACGAAGCCGGCCGCTTCCGCGATGTCCTTGACGTCGTTCAACATCGCCATCGAGCCGCAGATCATGATGCGGTCCGTTGCGCGATCGAGCGGCGGAAGACCGAGATCGGTGAAAATCGTACCCTCGGTGAGCAGCTTGGTGATGCGGCCCATGCGCGGCGAGGTTTCGCGCGTCGTGGTGGCATAGTAATGCACGCGCCCCTCAACCAGCTCGCCGATCAGCGGATCTTCGCGCACGCCGGAAACCAGCTCGTTGCCGTAGCGCAGATCGGCCACGTCGCGGCAGGTATTGGTGACGATGACCTCTTCGAACTTCTCATAGGTTTCGGGATCGCGCAGCAGGCTGGCAAACGGCGCAAAACCCGTGCCCGTGGCGATCATGTAGAGACGCTTGGCCGGGCTGAGCGCATCGAGAACCAGCGTTCCCGTCGACTTCTGGCGCAGCAACACCGTGTCACCCGGCTGGATCTTCTGGAGATGCTGGGTCAGCGGACCGTCCGGCACCTTGATCGAGTAGAACTCAAGCTCTTCATCCCAGGCGGGGCTGGCAACCGAATAAGCGCGGAAGATCGGCTTCGCGGCATTCGGCAGACCGATCATCGCGAACTCGCCGGAGCGGAAGCGGAACGTTGTCGGCCGCGTCATGCGGAACGAGAACAGGCTGTCCGTATAGTGGGTAACCGACGTGACGCGCTCTGCATAAACATTCGCGGGAATCGGGAAAGCCGTGGTCGTGGCGTCGAGCGCCAGGGCTGCGTTCTGCATGCATCCATCCAGTTGCTGGTCGGGTCGCGCACTGCGCGGAACGGCGACCGGAAAAGCCGCCTCTTTGCCTGCGGGGTGATTAAACCAAGATACCCCGGCGAGCAAGGTTTGCGCCCGGTCTGCCGTGCTAAATGTGAGCGGCAAGGTAAAGGATTGTTCCGCGTATCCATGCTTTGAAAGAACGCTGATCCGCGCACCCCTGCCACGTGGAATAAACAACTCGCCGCCTTGCGCTTGGCGAACGGGTTGTCCACCTTGCATGCGCAACTGAGGAGTATCGTCATGACATCCGAGGCCCTGATCGTCATCGACCTGCAAAACGACTTTTGCCCCAGCGGCGCGCTGGCGGTTCAAGACGGCGATGGCATCGTGCCGCTGGTCAATACGCTGATCGCCGAGGCCGATCATGTCGTGCTGACGCAGGACTGGCACCCGGCCGGCCATTCCTCCTTCGCCTCGTCGCACGAGAACAAGGCGCCTTATGACACGATCCAGATGCCCTACGGCCCGCAAACGCTGTGGCCGGATCATTGCATCCAAGGCAGCGACGGTGCCGCCTTTCATCCCGACCTCGACTGGACCAAGGCCGAACTTGTGATCCGCAAGGGTTTTCGCGCGTCCGTAGACAGCTACTCCGCTTTCTTCGAGAACGATCACACAACGCCAACCGGTCTTGCCGGCTATCTGCGCGAGCGCGGGCTTACCACTCTCACTTTGTGCGGCCTGGCGACGGATTTCTGCGTCGCCTTTTCGGCGATCGACGCGGTGAAACAAGGCTTTGCCGTCCGAGTTCGTCTGGACGCTTGCCGCGGCATCGATCTCGGCGGCTCCATGGCCTTCATGCTGGACGAAATGCGCGGCGCCGGCGTCGTGCTGGCCTAAACCAAAAGCGGCTTCCGGCACGCCCGGCTTGCTTTTCTTTTGTTATCGAGAAGCTTAAACAAAGCCCGCAACTGCGGGGAGATAAAACCGTCATGGCACGAACAGACATCGCGCGACGGGTCTACAACCACACCTGGAAAGTCGACCCCATCATCCGCAGTCTGCTCGACACGGATTTCTACAAGCTCCTCATGCTGCAGATGATCTGGGCGCTGTACCCGGATGTCGACGCCACCTTCTCCCTCATCAACCGCACCAAGAAGGTGCGGCTGGCCGAGGTGATCGACGAAGGCGAGTTGCGCGAACAACTCGACCATGCGCGCACCCGAACTCTGTCGAAAAAGGAGCTGATCTGGCTCGCGGGTAACACGTTTTACGGCCGCAAGCAGATCTTCCAGCCTGAATTAATTGCCTGGCTCGCCGACTTCCAGCTGCCGGACTACGAGCTGGCGCGCTCCAGCGACGGTCAGTACGAGCTGACCTTCCATGGCAAGTGGAAGGAAACGACGCTGTGGGAGATCCCCGCCCTCGCCATCATCAACGAGCTGCGCTCGCGCTCGGCCCTAAAGGCCATGGGCCCCTTTGCGCTCGACGTGCTTTATGCGCGCGCCAAGGCCAAGACCTGGGACAAGGTTGAGCGTCTGCGCACCCTGCCCGACTTACGCATTTCCGACTTCGGCACCCGCCGCCGGCACTCGTTCTTGTGGCAGCGTTGGTGCGTGGAAGCGCTGAAGGAAGGCATCGGCGAGGCCTTTACCGGCACCTCCAACGTCCTGCTCGCCATGGACACCGATCTCGAAGCGCTCGGCACCAATGCGCATGAACTGCCGATGGTGGCCTCCGCGCTGACCACCAGCGACGAAGCGCTGAAGGCCGCGCCCTACAAGGTGCTGCAGGACTGGAACACGCTGTACGGCGGCAACCTGCTGATCGTGCTGCCTGACGCTTACGGCACCGCCGCCTTCCTGCGCAACGCGCCGGATTGGGTCGCCGACTGGACCGGCTTCCGCCCCGACAGCGCCCCGCCGATCGAAGGCGGCGAAAAGATCCTGACCTGGTGGAAGGAACACGGCCGCGACCCGCGCGAAAAGCTGCTGATCTTTTCCGACGGGCTCGATGTCGACACGATCATCGACACCTACAAGCATTTCGAAGGCCGCGTACGCATGTCGTTCGGCTGGGGCACCAACCTCACCAACGATTTCGAAGGCTGTTTGCCCGTCGACAGCGACCGCCTCGATCCGATCTCGCTGGTGTGCAAGGTCACGGAAGCCAACGGCCGTCCGGCCGTGAAGCTTTCCGACAACCCCAACAAGGCCACGGGTGAGCCAAGCGAGATCGCGCGTTACATCAAGCTGTTCGGCACGGAGGATCGCACTGTGCAGGCCGTCAAGGTGTGAGATTGCTCGCTTAGGGTGCGATCAACTCGACACCCGGAAAATAGGTCCGGTAGTGGCGGGGATCACGCGTCAGCAGCGGCAGACCCTCCACCTGGGCGTGCGCGCCGATGAAGAAGTCCGGCAGAACACCGGTACGCGTCCCACCGCGTTTGCGATAGGTCTGAAACGCCTTGCCAGCGAGGAAGAGGGCTGGCCGAGAGAGCGGCTGCACCAAAGGTCCTGCATCTGCTAGAAAGGCGTCGAGATCCTCTCGCCTCGCGAAACCAACAGAAAGCTCAGAGTAAACCACGTCGACGATAAGCAGCCGACACCGCGATCGTGCTTCGGCAAGAGCTCTAAAGGACCATTGCGCCCAAGCATCCCCCTTCAACAGATCGAGGAAGATGTTGGTGTCGATCAGTGTAGCCGTCACACTTCGCCTCGAGACATCTCCATGATTTCGTCCGTCGTTGGCCCATCACGAAGATACCCAATCCATTTGGCAAGAGAATCCGCTGCCGGCGCCTCGTCAGACTTCACCACCACAACCTTGCCACCCGCATCCGTCTCGAAATCCACCGCCATCCCTGGCGTAATCCCAAGCTGCTCGCGCACGGCCTCGGGCAGGCGCACCAGTCCGTCTTCTCTCACAATCTCCGACATTGCAGCCTCCGTGTTCCGCATCAAGGTAATGCGGAACGCGGGTCATCGCTAGCCTTGCGCTGTAAGTCAGACGCGCGCGGGGATGTTCAGGCCCTTCTGGCTGGCCGGCCGTTCTTCAGCGCGCGACACCCAGTCCTGCACGTTGCGAAACGCGCCGAAGCCGAGTTCGTCGCCGGCCTTGTAGAACACGGTCAAGCCGCGCACCCACGGGAAAATGGCAATGTCGGCGATCGTGTACTCGTCGCCCATGATCCACTGGCGCCCCTCAAGGCGCTGTTCCAGTACGCCGAGCAGGCGTTTGGTCTCGTCGCGGTAGCGTTCCATCGGCCGCTTGTCTTCGATCGCCTTGCCGGCATGGGCGAAGAAGTAGCCGAACTGGCCGAACATCGGTCCGATATGGCCGACCTGGAAGAAGGTCCATTGCAGCGTCTCGTAGCGAAGTGCCGGATCAGCGGGCAGGAGCTTGCCGGTCTTCTCGGCGAGATAAGTCAGGATCGCGCCGGACTCGAACAGACCGAGCGGCTTTCCGCCCGGGCCGTTCGGGTCGATGATCGCCGGGATCTTGCCGTTGGGGTTGAGCGCCAGAAACTCCGGCCCCCAGGTCTCGTTTTTGGTGATATCGACCTTGTGCGCCTCGTAAGGCAGGCCGAGTTCTTCCAGCGCGATGGAAGCCTTCACGCCGTTCGGCGTTGGAAACGAATAAAGCTGGATACGATCGGGATGCTGGGCTGGCCAGCGCTTGGCAATCGGAAAGGGAGAAAGATCGGTCATTGGGTAATCCTATGAGATCGGCAACGTCACCGACATAGGACTCACCAATGGCTTTTCACAGTGGGGCTCAAACCGCCTTGAGTGCGATCACGGCGTTGGTGCCGCCAAAGGCAAAGGCGTTCGACAGCGCGGCGCGAACAGGACGCTCCTTGGCGACGTTGGGCGTAACATCGAGATCGCAGACCGGATCGGCTTCGCGATAGCCGATGGTCGGCGGCACGATTCCGTCGCGGATCGCCATGACGCAGGCGATCATCTCGAGCGCGCCTGAAGCGCCCAGCGCATGGCCGTGCATGGACTTGGTCGAGGAAATAGACAAGGCGCCCGCAGCGTCGCCGAACACGCGCTTGATCGCCTGCGTTTCGATCTGGTCGTTGGCTGATGTGCCGGTGCCATGCGCGTTGAGATAGTCGACGTCTTCAGGCGAAAGGCCGGCATCGCGCAAGCAGGCGGCCATCGCCGCGGCCGGACCGTCAACCGTCGGCGCCACGATGTCGGACGCGTCGGCAGACAGGCCGACACCCGCCAGTTCGGCAAGAATGGTCGCACCGCGCGCTTTGGCATGGTCTTCGGTTTCCAGAACCACCATGCCGGCACCCTCGCCGATCACCAGACCCTGGCGGTCGGCGGAAAAGGGGCGGCAGACATCCGGCGACAGGACCCTGAGCGCTTCCCAAGATTTCAAAACGCCGAAAGACAGCGGCGCATCGGTTCCGCCCGCCAGCATCACATCGGCGCGGCCAAGTAGAAGCTGATCCAGGGCGGAGGCAAAAGCATGGTTCGAAGAGGAACAAGCCGATGTCACACCGAACACCGGGCCGCGCAAACCCAGTTCCATGGAAACCTGGCCGGCCGGCGCGCCGGGCATGATGCGCGGCACGGTGAAGATGTTGGTGCGCGGCTTCTTCTGGACGAGAACCGCATCGTAGTTTTCATCGGCCGTTTCGGCACCGAAGACCCCGACGCCAACCGCCGCCCCGACGCGATGCGTGTTGCCTTCGTCAATCACCAGACCAGCCTGGGCGAAAGCCTGTTTTGCCGCAAGCACCGCCAAAAGGCTGAAACGATCCATGGTGATCAGCCGGCGCCGATCCAGGCCATGATCGGGCATTGCCTTGATCTCGGCGCCGACCCTGACCTGCAGCGCCGACGTGTCGACGTTTTCCAGCTGGCCGATGCCGGACTTGCCGGCTTTCATGGATGACCAGATCGCATCGACATCGTTGCCAAGCGCGCAAATGCCGCCGATGCCGGTAATGACGATACGCGGTCTTGCCATGGGATTGATCAGGCTTTCGCTTCAACGAGCTTGCGCACGGCAACGACGATGTCGCCGACATTGCGCAGGTTATTCCAGGCTTCGGCCGTGTTCATCTCGACATGGATGCCGTATTCGTCCTCGATATCGAAGATGATTTCCGTCAGTTCCAGGGAATGGATGCCGAGCGAGGTCAACTCGCTTTCGGGCGTGACGCTGCCCGGTTCAAGCTCGCCATGGCGCTCGATCTTCGCAATGATGTCGTTGGCAAGCGCGTCAGCCATTGAAGCCCATCCACCCGTTTGACCGCGCTCGCTTAAACCGCAGCGCTGGTTCATGATGCGGCTTCGAAGATCGAGTGTGCCGCTTGTTCACCGGTATAGGAGACGTGCAGGCTGCAACGCAACCGTGCATTCCTGTCCCCGGCACGCGCAGCGCTCACCCTTTTCTCAAAGCTGAGGCAAAGCGTTACCGGCAACAACCATAATCCCGGTATTTTATTGCGCAGGCTTTGCGGCAGCGTAGATGACGGCCTTGCTGTCGCTGAACTCCACCGCCACGACATCGCGCAGGAGGACCTGCCGCGAGTTGAGGGCGTGATACAGCATCGCGCTGCCCTCGATTTCCTGCCGCAAGCGCTGGATATCCGCATCGCGCTCCGTCAGCTTTGCCTGGATCGCATCGGGCGGTCCGCCTTCCGTTGGTGCGCTGTCAGCCAGAAACACGATCTCGACCTGATCCAGCTTCGTCGTCTTGCGGACGGTCGAAATGTTGTCGGCAGATTTGTCGATCGCGGCAATGACTTTGCCGGGATCGGCGGCCGCCTGCGTTTCTTCCTCACGCACGGGCGTACCCACGATGGCCTCGATCGTTTCAGGGCTTTCCAACCCTTGCGCGACAGCCGCCTCGGTATTCAGGAGCGCAAGAAGGGCGGCTGTTGAAGCCAGAATCTGGGCGTGGCGCACCATGGGATGGGACCTCGTTCTTGGGCCGTGCTATAGAGGTTGAAGATCCCCAACGACGACAGGGTGGGTTGGTTGCGAGGGAGGTCCATCACGAGACCTCGGGGGCTTAAGTGGGAGGGTGCCATGGCAAAACAAGTGTTTGGAGGCGGCTGCCAGTGCGGCGCCGTACGTTACGAAACAACGGCCGATCTCGATCAGGCGATCAGTTGCAACTGTTCGCGCTGCGGACGGCTTGGGCTGATCTTGTCCTTTTCACCCGTTGAAGAGTTCCAGTTGCAATCGGGCGAAGACGCTCTTGGCGAGTACCAGTTCAACCAGCACCGGATCCGGCACCGGTTCTGCAAGACCTGCGGCGTGCAGTCCTTCGCCATCGGCACAGGTCCTGATGGCCGCGAAATGGCTGCCATCAATGTGCGCTGCCTCGATGGAATCGACGTTCATACACTGCATCCCAAACAGGTTGACGGACGCAGCTTCTGACCGACTTTTTTGCGCGCGGCCTGATGGTGAGGCGCTGCCTTGGCGGCGCCATTCTTGTGCTGCAACGCAGCTTGATGACGGGTGATGAGGTCGGTTCTTGAAGAAACTGCTTGCCGGCCTGCTAGGGCTGATCCTGCTGTTCGTGATTGCGGGAGCCGTGGGGACCTTCATTCCCGTGCCCTTTGCCACCGAGCCACTCAGCAACCGCATCGAGCCCACACCGCAGCGCATCCTGGTTCTGTCCAATCCGATCCATACCGATATCGCCATCAAGCTCGATCCGTATCTGATCGCCGATTTCGGCTTCCTGGAGGAAGCCGGTATTCAGCTGCAGCATCCTGACGCGCAATGGCTGATCTTCGGGTGGGGCGGGCGCTCGTTTTATCTGGAAACGCCCACCTGGGCCGACCTCAAACCCCTGCCGGTGCTGCGCGCGCTGACGGTCGACCAATCCGTGATGCATGTCGATCTGGCCGGCGCCATCGACGAAACGCAAGACTGGGTGACACCACTCACCATCGACAACGAAGAACTGCGCTATCTGCTGGAATTCATCGGTGCCAGTTTTGCCCGCACCGATGGCAAGGTAAAAGCCGTTGGCAGTTATGGCGAGTTCGACCGCTTCTTTGAGGCCAACGGCTCCTTCAACGCGCTGTTTGGGTGCAACACCTGGACGGCGGAAGCATTACGGATGGCCGGTTTGAAGACCGGCTTGTGGAACCCACTGCCGCAAAGTCTGGCGCTGTCGCTCAGGCTCTTCAACCCCGACAATACAAGCGAAGCGCTCACCGAAGCTCTGAAGCTGCCGCACAATCCCGCCTCATTTTAAACAATCTGGGAACTCGTTTCGCCGCTGCCACGTTTGCGATGCAGCAACAATCAAGGCGGGGCAGCGGACGGGTATGGCGGGTACAGGGACGGCGTCGGCCAAGTTCGAAGAACGGGCCTCCGAACCGGGGCGCGGGCGCAACGCTGAAACGCCGCTGCAGATTCCGGCCAAGGGCTGGATGGACATCGGCTGGCGCATCTATGCCTCTGTCATGGAAGACCGCATCCTGCTGATCGCAGCAGGCGCCACGTTCTATCTTCTCCTGGCGCTGTTTCCCGCGCTTGCTGCCTTCGTGTCGGTTTACGGCTTCGTGGCCGATCCCCGCACAGTAGCCGATCAGGTCGCCTATCTCGGTGGAATGCTGCCGCAGGGCTCGATCGACATGATCAAGACGCAGTTGCAGTCTCTGACCACGCAGGAAGCGAGTTCGCTGTCGCTCAGCTTCATCTTCGGTCTGTTGATTGCGCTTTGGAGCGCCAACAACGGCGTGAAGGCCTTGTTCGACGCCATGAACGTGGCTTATCGCCAGAATGAAACCCGCTCGTTCTTCAGGCTCAACTTCATCTCCTTCCTGTTCACGCTGGGCGCGATCATTATCGGCATTTCGATGATCACGATGGTCGGCGTTGTACCTGCGGTTCTCGCCTTCCTGCATATCGACAGTTGGACCGAAACGATCGTCAAGGTCCTGCGTTGGCCGGTGATTTTCCTGCTGATCGGCACGGGCATTACGCTGATCTATCGCTACGGCCCTGATCGCCGTCCGGCCAAGCTTCATTGGCTGACCTGGGGCGCCGGCATCGCAACGGTCGTGTGGCTCATCACGTCCGCCCTGTTCTCCTGGTATCTGGAAAACTTCGCCGACTATAATGCGACCTACGGCACGCTTGGCGCGGTGATCGGCTTCATGACGTGGACGTGGATTTCCTGCATCATCCTGATCGTCGGTGCGGAGATCAACGGCGAAATGGAGCATCAGACCGTGGTTGACACCACGACGGGCGCTCCCAAGCCGATGGGCACACGCGGCGCTGTGATGGCCGACTCCGTTGGCGTCGCGTCGGACGAAAAGCCGGCAAGCTGATCCTCAGCGGATTCCTTCAACAAGCGTCCTGACGACCAGATCGGCAGGACGCTTCTGCGCACGCACCCGGTCGATGTTCGGCCGATCATTCGATGCGATCCAGGCCAGCCCCTCCGCGTCGGACTTGCCGTGAATGCGCCAGCGTTCGACGAGACGGGCTTCCAGCACATCCACCGGCACATCCAGCATCATCGTGAAGTCGAACAGCGTGCCTAGCGCCGACCACGGTTCTTCGTCGAGCAGCAGGTAGTTGCCTTCAACCAGAATGAAGCGTGTGTCGGCGCTGATGATGTCAGCGCCAGCGCGCGACAACTCCATCGAGCGGTCGAAGACGGGGATGGCGATCTCGGCTTCGTCATGGGCGCGGATGCGCTTCAACAGAGCCTGAAAGCCGCCGAAGTCGAAGGTTTCCGGCGCGCCCTTGCGCGATCGCAAGCCACGTTTCTCCAGCACCGTGTCGTCGTAATGGAAACCGTCCATCGGCACGACCACCGCTTCTCCGGGGGGCAGCAACGTGACCAGTTCGGCCGCCAGCGTCGACTTGCCCGAACCGGGTGGCCCGGCAATGGCTGCGATGAACCGTTTGCGTCCATGCGCCCGGCGAAAGATCTGCGATGCGATGGCGCCGCGTTCCGACATGGGTGTTTCTCCTCCGAGATCCTCAATTAAGAAGAAGCGGGACAGCGAAAGCAAGATGGGCATAGCCTCGCCGTTCTAAGCGCCCTGTCATCCGCGCGTCATGACAAGCCTCTTATGAGCCCCCATTGTCTTATCATCGGGGTTCCCTCATGCCGCGCAAAACCAGTCTCGCACCGCTCGCAGCCTCGCTGCTTCTCGCTACCAGCCTTTCGGCCGGCGCCGAGCCCTTCTTCGACCGCATCGCCACAATGATGGTACGCGACAATCTTCCCGAGGGCGGCAAGGGCGTGAAGGAAGCGGTTGCCGAGATCATTTCGGCCAGCGAAGACGGCATGACGCTGGTTTACACCGATGCGCCCGGCAAGCAGGTCGGCATCATCGACCTGACCGATCCCGCCAACCCCAAGCCAATGGGCACGGTTGCCGTTGGCGGCGAACCGACTTCGGTCAAGATCGTTGGCGGCACGGCCTATGTCGCGGTCGACCAGACCGAAGACTTCACCAAGCCCGCCGGCAAGCTGGTGGCCGTGGACATCGCCGCCAAGAAGGCCGCGAAGGAATGTGAGCTCCCCGGCCAGCCGAACTCGGTTGCCGCTTCTGCCAAGGGCGAGTTCCTGGCCATCGCCATGGAAAACCAGCGTGATGAGGAGACCAATGACGGCGCCCTGCCGCAGCTGCCGGCCGGCAGCCTGGTGACGGTTAAGCTCGGCGACTCGCTCGACTGCGCCGCGATCAAGGAAATCGGCCTCACGGGCTTGAACGGCATCGTCGTTCCGGAAGATCCCGAGCCGGAATTCGTCGATATCAACGATCGAGGCGAGATCGCGCTGACCCTGCAGGAAAACAACGCGGTTCTCATCATCGACGGCAACACCGGCAAGTTGTTGAGCCACTTCGATGCCGGCACGGTGAGCCTCGATCATATCGACACTAAGAAGGACGGCGTCATCGACCTGTCCGGCTCGGTGAAGGACGTTCCGCGCGAGCCGGACGGCATTGCCTGGATCGGCAATGACCGCCTGATTACCGCCAATGAAGGCGACTGGAAGGGCGGCACGCGCGGCTTCACCATCTTCAACCACGATGGCACGGTTGCCTTTGACGCTGGCAACACGCTCGAGCACGAACTCGTTGCGCTCGGCCATTATCCGGAAAAGCGCAACAAGAAGGGCATCGAGATCGAAGGCGTCGCCGCGGCCAAGTACGGCGAGGAAGAACTACTCTTCATCGGCTCCGAACGCGCCTCGGTGATCGCCGTTTATCGCGACAACGGCAACACGCCGGAACTCCTTCAGGTATTGCCCGGCGGCATCGGACCGGAAGGCCTGCTCGCGATCCCCCAGCGCAACCTGTTCGTGGCCGCGACCGAAACCGATGTCACCGAAGAAGGCGGCATCGGCGGCCAGGTCGTGATCTATGAGCGCGCCGATCGTCAGGCTCCCGCTTATCCGACCATCCGCTCCGAAAAGGGCGCGAACGGCCTGCCGATCGCCTGGGGCGCTCTGTCCGGCCTTGCTGCCGATGCGACGAAGCCCGGCCAGCTTTATGCCGTGACCGACAGCGCTTACGGTACTGCTCCGCGCATCCTCACGATCGACGCGACCCAAAAGCCGGCCCGCATCACCGCCGAACTCACCGTGACGCGCGATGGGAAGCCGGCCGCCGATCTCGACCTCGAAGGCGTCGCCATCGCCAAGGAAGGTGGCTTCTGGCTGGCGTCTGAAGGCAACACGAAGGAGCGCAAGAACCTGCTGCTTCATGTCGATGCCAAGGGCGCGATTGTCCAAGAAATGGAGCTCCCAGCAGATATTGCCGCAACCGCCACATCGTCGGGCTTCGAAGGCGTGACCGTGACCGGCGAAGGCGACGACCAGTTGATCTGGCTGGCGCAGCAGCGGCCGTGGAAGGGCGATGCCGAAGACGAGGTCAAGCTGTTCGCCTACAAGCCGGCATCGAAGGAATGGGGCGCGGTGCGCTACAAGCTCGATCCGAAGGGTGCCGGCTGGGTCGGTCTGTCGGAGATCACCGCTGTTGGCGATCGCGTCATCCTGATCGAGCGCGACAACCTGCTCGGCGCCGCCGCCAAGCTGAAGAAGCTGTATTCGGTCGCTCTGGCCGACATGAAGCCCGCTCCGCTCGGCCAGGACCTGCCGCTGGTGAAGAAGACCGAGCTGCACGACTTCCTCCCCGAGTTGCAGGCCCCGAAGGGCTATGTGCTCGACAAGATCGAAGGCTTCACGATCGACGTTGATGGCGAAGCTTTCGCCGTCACCGACAATGACGGCGTGGACGATTCATCGGGCGAAACGCAGTTCCTGCGCCTCGGCAAGCTCTGAGAACAAACATAGGTGTCGGGCTGCTGGAAAGCGGTCCGGCGCTGCTCTTTAGGTAAGGTCTTGCTTACGGGGCCGCAGGCTCAGCACCATCTGGCGACCGATCTCGGCCGGCGAAAGCCGGGAGTCGGCGCGATACCAGGTCGGCATCCAGTTCAAAGCGCCCAGAAAGTTCAGGCGAAACAGGCTGCGGTCAATCTCAGGCGGCAGGTCCAGCGCATCCACCAAGCCGGCGATCACCGTCTCATAACGATCGCGTTGCGCCACCAGCGTTTCCCGCAAGCCCTTCAGCGATTCCGAATAATAAGGCGACACGATCACCGGCACTTCCGAGGAGCCGAGCAGATCCGTGCAATGCGCCACGGCCGCTGCTTCCAGCCGATCCCAGGGGTCTTCAACCCCTTCGATCGCATCGAGCACGGCCTGCGTGATCTTCTCCATGCCGGCGCCATGCACGGCCACGAAGATGTCTTCCTTCGACGCAAAGTGGTAATAGATCGAGCCGCCGAGAATGCCGGTGGCCGACGCAATATCGCGGATCGTGGTCGCCTCGAAGCCGCGCGTGCCGAACAGGCGTGCGGCTTCCTGCATGATCTGGCGGCGGCGCGCGCCGGTGCTGGCATCGTCCTCAGCCGCCTTCTCACCCCGGCTGTCGCGCGGCACACGTTTGCCGTCCTTTGCCTTGACGGCGATGCGGGTCGTTTTCTGCGGAAGCGAGGTCATTTCAAACGAATTAGCCGAGATAGTCCGGCGGTGCGAGTTCTTCTTGCATGAACGTTTGTTTGTCGCAGTACGCGTCCTCCCTCCTCGCGATAGAGCTTCCGTGATCGTGGGAACGGCTCCTGTCCCGCTCCGTTGAACCCGAAGTTCACCCAAGGGAGCGTTTCATGACCTTAACGATTTCTCGCCGCACCACTCTGGCCCTCGGCGCAGCCGCAGCCGCCAGCACCCTGTTCAAGCCGCATGTCGCGCGCGCCGCGGCACCGTTTGAACAGCCCAAGCTGCCCTTCGCGGAAGACGCGCTGGCGCCGCAGATTTCGGCCCGCACCGTGGCGCTGCATTATGGAAAGCACCACAAGGGGTATTACACCAAGCTCAACGAGCTGGTGCCCAACACGCCCTATGCCGACATGACCTTGGAAGAGGTCGTGAAGCAGTCGAAGGCCAAGGGTGACGACGCGATCTTCAACCAGGCGGGACAGGCCTGGAACCACGAATTCTATTGGCAGCAATTCGCCGGTGGCCCAACCAAGCCGAGCACCGCGCTGGAAGAAGCCGCCACGCGTGATTTCGGCGGCGTGACCGGCCTGAACGAGGCGATCGTCGCGCAGGCCGACAAGGTGTTCGGCACCGGCTGGGTGTGGCTGGCGAAGGACGGCGACAAGCTGGCCGTGCGCGGCTACCAGGATGCCGGCAACCCCGTGCCGGACGGTTTGAAGCCGCTGCTTGGCATCGACGTGTGGGAACACGCCTATTATCTCGATTACGAGAACCGCAAAGCGGACCACATCAAGACCGTTCTCGCCGATCGCGTGAACTGGACCTGGGTCGGCGAACAGTTCGCCTGACGCAATTTCTGCTGGCGGGCTCACGGCGAGCCGCCAGCCTCTTTTCCGGCTGCCTTGAACGCAGCCCTCACACTTGGAGTTCAGCTTACCGTATGGACGTTCTTCGCATCCTGCTCGCCATCATCCTGCCGCCGGTCGGCGTGTTCATGCAGGTCGGCATCGGCCTGCATTTCTGGCTGAACATCCTTTTGACGCTATGCGGCTATGTTCCCGGCATCATCCACGCGGTTTGGGTGATCATGCGCAAATAATGGGGGGAGCGCTTCAGCGCCGCAGCTGATTTAAGCGGCGTCCTGCTTCTCCTCGGCAACGCGAGCGCGGAAATAGGCGATCGTGTCGTTCAAGCCTTTTTCCAGCGGCACGGTCGGCTCCCACCCAAGTAGCGCCTTGGCACGGCTAATGTCCGGGCGACGGCGCGTCGGATCGTCCACCGGCAACGGCCTGAACACGGTTTCGCTGGCTGTCTGGGTCTGCTCGACCACGAGCTTTGCGAGTTCGTTGATGGTGAACTCGCCGGGATTGCCGATATTGACCGGCGCTTTCGGGTTCTCGGCCACCGTCATCAGCGCCATCATCCCCGCAATTAGATCCGACACGTAACAGAAAGAGCGCGTCTGCTCGCCGGTGCCATAGATCGTCAGCGGCTCGCCGCGCAGCGCCTGCACCACGAGGTTGGACACGATACGCCCGTCATCCGGGTCCATGCGCGGCCCATAGGTGTTGAAGATGCGCATGACGCGCACATCGGCGCGGCCCAAGCGCAGGAAGTCGAAGCAGAGCGATTCAGCGGCACGCTTGCCTTCGTCGTAACAGGCGCGCGGCCCGGTACAGTTGACATTGCCGTGGTAGTCCTCAGCCTGCGGATGCCGGTCAGGATCGCCATAGACCTCGCTGGTGGACGCCTGCAGGAAGCTGGCGCCCTTGGCTTCGGCAAGCTTTAACAGGTTCAGCGTGCCCTGCACCGATGTCATCATCGTGTGAATGGGATCCGCCTGGTAGCGCGGCGGCGATGCCGCACAGGCCAGGTTGTAGACGAAATGAAGATCGTCCTTAATGTCGAGCGGCTCGCACACATCCTGCTTGATGAAGCGGAAACTCGGATTGTTCTCGAGATGCGCGATGTTGCGCATCGAGCCAGTCAGCAGGCTGTCCACGCAGATCACCTGCATGCCCTGCTCCAGCAGGCGGTCGCACAAATGCGAGCCGAGAAAACCCGCACCACCTGTCACCAAAGCCGTTTTGCCGGACTGCGCTGCCTGAACCATTATGCCAATTCCTTAGTCGGCTCAGAACGCGCGAGCTTCGCGGCGCCGTCCCGAAGATAATTCGCCAGTTCGGCCGCGCGGGCGTGGCCCGTATGCCCAGCCAGAACCCGGGCTTTCGCGGCATCCGCCATGGCGCGCTGCCGCTCTTCACTCAGGCCGGTCAGGATCTCCACGACCTCGTCGCTCGTTCCCGCGATCTCGATCGCTTCACCAAGCGGCAGCAGATCGCCCAAGCCTTCCCAGAAGTCGCTGATGATGGCCGTGCCGCATGCCGCCGCTTCGAACAAGCGCACGCTCGGCGACCAGCCGGCGGCAATCATGTCCGCGCGCGTGACGTTCAGCGTAAAGCGCTGGCGGCTATAGAAGGATGGGTGCTCAGCCGGCGGCAGATGGTCGATGCGCTCGACATTCTCCGGCCAGTCGATCGTATCGGGATATTGCGGCCCAGCCACCACGAATTTCAGATGCGGCAGGCGGCGGGCCGGTTCGATCAGCAGCTTTTCAAGGGTAGGCTGGCGGTCGTCGCTATAAGTGCCGAGATAGCCGAGATCCCAAACCGGCGCTTCGCCGGTGTTCTGATAGCGCGTGTCATCGACGGAGCAGTACAGCGCTTCCGCTCTCGGTGAGCCGAATTCATGTTCCAGCTGGCGCAGCGTCGGGCCGCCGGTGAAGGAAAAATAAATGTCGAACAACGGCACTTGGCGTGCTGCCAGATATTCCTCGTCGCCCTTTTTCAGCCGAGCAACGGTGATCGGCGTGTCGATATCGTAGAAGGCAAGCTGCTTCGGCTTCAGCGTATGAACGGCATCGATCACCTTCGGACCTTCCGGCACGTAAGAGCCGATGATCACGGCATCGGCTTCTTTGATCCGCTCGCCGAAGCGGCTGATCAGCTCGTCCACCGTGTCGTAATAATGCAGCTCACAAAAATCCGGCGAAGGTAGGTCGCGATGGGCGGCATACCAGGGCACGTCACGTTCCAGGAAGGTGACGCGGTGGCCGAGCGCTTCCAACCCGCGCAGCATGCCGCGATAGGTCGTGGCATGGCCGTTGCCCCAGGACGACGAGAGCGACAGGCCGATGATGACGATGTCGAGCGCGTCACTCATTCCGCAGCCTCCGCCTGCTTGGCGCGGAAGTCGCGGAAGATCTGATCGGCTTCAGCCGCGCGGTCGGCATAGGTGTGGTCGCGCAGCACCCGCGCCAGACCCGCTTCGCCGATCTGTTTGGCGCGCTCGGGCGTCAGGCCGGACAGGATGTCGGCCACGTCCTGGCCGTCGCGTGCCACCAGCACTTCCTCGTCCGGCTTCAGGAAGAAATCGACGCCAAGCCAGGCATCGGTGATCAAACAAGCGCCGGCACCGCAGGCTTCGAACACGCGGGTTGCCGGCGAAAAGCCCATATCGGCCATGGAGTCGCGGCTGATGTTCAGCACGGCCTTCGGCGTGACATTGAAGGCGTTGTGATCGCGGGTGCCGACATGGCCGATATAATCGATATTGCCGGCCATCGGCTTGTCGCCCCAGCCGGAGCCGCCAAGAATGAAGCGCTGTCCCGGCAGGCCGGCGGCGGGGTTGAGGAAGAAGCTTTCCACCCGCGCTTCGCGATCCGGCAGACGGTTGCCGAGGAAAGCGAGATCGGCGGTGAAACGCGGATCGGGATCGACCGGATGATGCGTTTCGGGATCCAGCGCATTGTAGATCGGAATGCAGCGCTTGGCGCCGATCGCGGTATAGGCATTCACCACCGGATCGCCGCCGCCATAGGTCAGCACCGCGTCGATCTCATGGAGCGCCTTGAGCTGCGGATGATCGGGACTGGCGCGCAGCTCGGCAAGCGTCGCCGGCGCATCCACATCCCAGAAGATCTTCATGGCGTCCGGCCGTGCCGCGCGCAGCACTTCGTCAAGCAGGCGATTGTCCTCGAAACCGACGCCGCTGGTCTTCACGACGATGTCGGCTTCCGCTGCCTTGGCCGCTTCAGCGCGCAGGGCCTCGACCGTGCCGTCATATACCACGACCTTGCACCATTCCGGCGGTTCGATGTCGCGGTTCTTCTGCCGGTCATACACATCCGGCTCATAGAAGGTGATGTCGTAACCGCGTGCCGCGAGGTTGCGCAGCAGACCGCGATAATAGGTGGCCGCACCGTTCCAGTAAGCTGACAGCAGGCTCGAGCCGTAGAATGCGATCTTCACGCTGCAGTCTCCTTAGGCGAGTTGGTGCTGGTGTCGACGCCGAGACCGGAGAGGATCGCAAGCAGTTCGTCGACTCGGTGACGGCAGGTGTGGCGGTTGCGGATGGTCTCCACACCGGATGCCGAAATCTCGGCGCGCTGCTCCGGGTCAGCCAGCAATTTCCGGATCTTTTCGGTCATTTCCGCGCCGTTTTCGGCAAAAAGGAAGTCTTTTCCGGCACGAAACAGCCCTTCCGCGTCATTCCAAGGGGCCGAAATCAGCGGAATTCCACAAGCCAAAGCCTCGAACATCCGGATCGTCGGAATGCCCGGCAGCGACTCCACATAGGGCCGGCGCGGGATGTGCATGGTCAGTTTCGCTTGCGCAAAGGCCATCGGCACATCGGCATTGGCGATCCAGCCGCCATAGCTCAGACCGGCTTTACCCAACGATTCCAACGCGCTTTTAGGATAACGAACCCCGCGAACGGCACCTTTCAGCTTCAGCTTCGCGGACGGTTCGATGAGGAAGGAGGCAATCTCGGCGGTGCGCTCGTCATCACCCCAGTTGCCGATCCAGATCAGGTCCTCGGTCTTCTCGACCTCGGGATGCGGCTTGAACAGCCGGTCATCCGCCGCCTCGTGCCAAGTAAACACCCGCCTACCCCAGCCCGCCTTGAGGTAGCGCTCTCGCAGCGTTTCTCCGAAAGCCAGCACCGCATCATAACCGCTGAGATCAAGGCCGCCGATGTCGCTTTCGGCCGACACTGCGCGGTGGTGGGTGTCGTGGAAAATCAACGTAAAGCGCCAGCCATCGCGGCGCGCCTTGCCGATGCGCGCGACCAGCGCGGGGTCGGTCCATTCATGAACCAGCACGACATCGGCCTGATCGAGCGCTGCTTCATGGTCGAAGCCCGCATCGTATCGCTCGGACTGGAGCGTCGGGAAATCCTGCGCAAAGCGCGCGATAGCCACCTCGCCTTGATCCTTCACAAGGTTCTCGCGGCTCCAGGCGCCCATCGGTTCCAGCGCCTTGGCTTGATAACCGCGCTCAACCAGATCGCGCATCACGCCGCGCAGGAAATGGGCGTTGCCGTGGTTCCAGTCGGAGACGAGGGAGTGGGTATAAAGAAGAAATCGCATCAATCAGCTCGATAAAACCAGGCGCTGCTCAGCCGGCGCGCGAACAGCGTCATAGACCTGCAGCATGGCTTGCGCCTGTGCCTGGAGGGAATAGCGTTTTGCGCGCTGCAGGGCCTTACGGCCCATGTCGCGGCGCAGGGTCTCGCTTGCAATCAGCGTCTGCAACGCATCCACGAAGGAGGCAGGATCGCGCGGCGACGCAAACAAAGCCGCGTCATCCCACAATTCCCGATAGGTCGGGATGTCGGCCAGCACCAATGGCGTCGCGGTAGAGGCGGCTTCCAGCGGGGCGAGGCCGAAGGGCTCGTAAACCGAGGGCGACACGAAGATGCCGGCTGATGTCATCAGCTGCTGGACTTCCGAACCGGGCAAAGTGCCGAGATGATCGGTATGCTGCATGCGGATGCGCTGGCCGTTCGGCCCCTTCAGCGATCCTGCAAGGCGGACGGGCCATGGAAGATGTTCGGCAACGTCATCAAGCACCACGCCATTCTTTCCCTCGTCCCACCACCGACCGGCGGCGAAGACGAAAGGCTGGCGTTGGGCGATCTCAGCGCCAGATTGCGAGGCGTTGTAAACCACCGAAAGGCCTTTGATCGGGCCGTAGCATTGCTCCAGCGCGTTGGCATGGCTGCGGCTTGGCGCAAGCACGACATCGGCGGCATCGAAGCCCTCGCGGTTGAAGCGTTTCTGCCAAGCCCATTCGTCGGGTTGCGTCACGCCGCGTACGGCATGCATCCAGGTGACGACGCAGGAATGCGACATTGTCACGATCGGGCAATCGAGCTTCAAGCCGCAGGCTTGCGATGGCGCGTTCAGATGAAGAAGGTCTACGCCTTCGCTTCTGACCAGCTTCTCTAGGCGTTCGGGCAGATCAGCCAGATCCTCGGGCCCTTCGGCCAGCCAATCGAGTTGGGCGTCTTCCCATATCAGCTTTCCCAGCTGTTCGGCTTCCGCGCGTTGGGCGGGTGACGGATGCGGGCCTAGACCAACGAAGGTGAAGTGGACACCGGAGGATTGCAGGCCGGCGGCGAGATCCATCGCATAGCGCCACACGCCGCCGACGGCATCCACCGTCATCAAGACGCGCGCTGGATGCGGCCCGTTCGAGGCTGTCTTGATCTCCGATCCTTCGCCCCTCGCGCGATCCGCTGCTTTCACGCCGACAAAACCTGTTGATCCGGCTGCTGCTTCGAGGCTCGGCCGGCAACACGATTTTCCGCCAGCCACCGGGCGAGATCCGCGAGACCTTCCTTCCAGCCGACCTTGGCTTTCCAGCCGATCGCCTGTTCGATCTTGCGCGTATCGGCCACGAAATAGAACTGGTCGCCCTTGCGCCAATCGCCATGGTCGAGCTGCATGTTGCGGCCGGTGAGATGGGAAATTTCGCTTAATACCGTGCGCAGGCTGACGCTGTTTTGCGGGCCACCGCCGAGATTGAAGGCCTGACCGGACACCTGATCGATCGCGTCGAGAACGCCGCGATAGGCTGCCACGCAATCGCTGACATGCAGAATGTCGCGCACCTGCTTGCCGTTGCCATAGATCGAGACCTGTTCGCCGCGCAGGGCCTTGAGCAGGAAATGCGCCACCCAGCCCTGATCTTCGGTGCCGAACTGGCGCGGACCATAGATGCAGCTCATGCGCAAAACTGCAGTCGGCAGGCCGTAGGACTTGGCGTAATCCAGCACATACTGATCGGCTACGCCTTTGGAGCAGCCATAAGGCGTGCAGAAATCCAGCGGTCGGCTCTCGCTGACGCCGTGATCGCCGATCGCCTCGTCGGCGGGATGGTAGCGCTCGTCGCCTTCCACCATCTCCATGTCTTCCAGGCCGCCATAAACCTTGTTGGTGCTGGCAAAGATCACCGGCACGCGGCGCTCGGTTGCGCGAATGGCTTCAAGGATGTTCAGCGTTCCGCGAGCATTGACCTCGAAGTCATCCACCGGATCGACCAGGCTGGTGGTAACGGCCGTCTGGGCGGCAAGGTGAAAGACAGCGCTCGCCTTGCTGACAACCGGCACAAGGGCGGCCGTGTCGCGGATATCGACGCGTGCAGCCTCAACGCGATCGCCATAGGTTGCAGTTAGCCAGGCAAGGTTCTCTTCGACGCCGGGTCGGCTGAGATTGTCCAGTATCGTGACGTGCTGGCCCTCACGCAGAAAGCTTTCCGCCAGGTTCGATCCGATGAAGCCGCTGCCGCCAACGATGACGACTGTCTGACCGCCTCCGACGATCCCAGGTCCTGCCACGCTTCAAGCTCCCTTGTTGCCGATGCCTCGTGTCATCTACGACACCAGGCCCCGCTCTTCCAACTCCTTCTTCATCTGCGCGCCGCGGTCCACCGCGCCTGTCACGCTGACCCATTCGGCCAACTCGCCGAGCGTGTCCTGCAAACGATATTTCGGCTCGAAGCCAAGTAGTTCGCGCGCCGCCGTAATATCGGCGAAGCAGTTGCGGATGTCGCCGGAGCGCGTCTTGTGCAGGATGTCGGGTTTCAGTTCCGGCACGCCCATGGCCTCAGCCAGAAGGGTCGCGACCTCCTCGATCGTGTAGGCATTGCCGCTGCCGACATTGATGACGTGGCCGTTCGCCTTGGGGGCTTCCAGCGCAAGGCGGAAGGCGCGGGCGACATCGCGCACATGCACGAAATCGCGGCGCTGCTGGCCGTCTTCGAAGATCATTGGCGGCTGATTGTTGGCAAGACGCGAAGCAAAGTTGGCGAGAACGCCGGTGTAGGGATTGGACAGCGCCTGTCCCGGGCCGAACACGTTAAACAATCGCAGTGCAATCGCTTCGACATTGTAAGCCTGCCCGTAGATCAGCACTTCGCGCTCCTGCGCGAACTTGGTCAGCGCGTAGATCGAAGCGAGATCGACCGGCTTGTCCTCGGACGTTGCAACCGGGGTCAGGGCAGCGCCATCGGTTGTCACCGGGTTCCACTGGCCGGCCTTCACGCGCTCGGCCTGGCGGCGCACGGCGCCATGCAGCTTGCCGTCCGGGCTCTGGTAGAACCCCTCACCATAAACGCTCATGGACGAGGCCACGATGATGCGCTTGATCGGCTTGCCGATCATCTTTTCGAGCAGAACGGCGGTGCCGAGATCGTTGGCGCCGACATAGCGGGCGATCTCATACATGGACTGTCCGACGCCGACTTCGGCCGCCAGATGGATGACGCTTTCCACGCCATCGAGCGCCTGCTCGACTGCCTTGGCATCGGTCATCTCGGCCTTGATGAAGTCGACACGCGGATCAAGCTCGGGTGCGATGCCGCCGTGAACCTGTTCGATCAGCCCGTCGAGAATGCGGACGTCGTGGCCCTTTGCCAGAAGCTCCTCGACCACATACCGCCCGATGAAGCCGCAGCCTCCCGTCACCAATACCTTCTGCACGTGCACGTCGCTCCTTCGTGGCCTGAGCTTCCACAACTAGGAAGAAGGCAATTTGTTCATAGCTGCCGCGATGGCTCTGCAGCCCTCAGGAAAGTTCAACAAGATGATGAACAAACCCCTCTTCCCGTAGTTTAGGGCATTCGTCGAAGCAGGGAATGGTTGCGATGCAAATCTGCTGGCAAGGCCGGCAGGAGCTTGTTTGAGACAGCGGGCGGGCGATAGCGCGAGCAGCCGGCCCGTTCAGCCAAATGGCAGCTATGAGTTGGACAAGTCTGCTTTGAAGTACAAGTTGCATCATGGGCACCACTACTTTGGATGCTGAAGGACAGTGCATGAGGCTATCGATCATCGGCGCGGGCTATGTCGGACTGACCACGGGCACCTGCTTGGCAGAACTCGGCCATCACGTGACCTGCATCGACATGAACGAAGAGCGCGTGGCGCGCCTGCGGGCCGGTGAAGTGCCGATCTACGAGCCTGAACTTCATGAGCTGATGGCATCCAATATCGAAGCCGGCCGTCTCCTTTTCAGCGCGGATACTAGGACAGGCGTTGCCGATGCTGATGCCGTCTTCATCGCGGTCGGGACGCCGTCTCTTGCCGATGGCGATATCGACCTGTCCTTCGTTCAGGAAGCGGCGCGCGGCATTGCCAAGGTGATCAAGCCGAACTGCGTGGTTGTGGTGAAGTCGACTGTGGTGGTTGGAACCTGCAGAGCGTTGCGCGAGATCATTGCGGAAGAACGCGGCGCACTGGATTTCTCGATCGCTTCCAATCCCGAATTTTTGCGCGAAGGCACGGCAGTTCGCGATTTCCTCGAGCCGGAGCGGGTGGTGTTCGGATCGGACGATCCGCGCGCCTGTGCGGTGCTGGAACAGATCTACAAGCCGCTGGCCGATCGCGGCGTGACGGTGATGCGTACCAGCAATGCCAATGCCGAGCTGATCAAATATTCCGCCAACGCCTTTCTCGCGCTGAAGATCGGCTTCATCAACGATGTGGCCAATCTCTGTGAACAGGTTGGCGGCGATGTTTCAGCCGTCGCCGCAGGCATCGGGCTGGACAGCCGCATAGGCTCCGCCTTTCTGTCGGCCGGCCCCGGCTTTGGCGGTTCGTGCTTCCCCAAGGACACACGCGCCTTTGCAGTCACCGGCCGCAAGCATGACGCGCCGCAAGGGCTGATCGAAACTCTGATCGAGGGTAACGGGGCGCGGTCGCAGATGCTGGCGGAACGCGTATTGGCCGAACTGGGATCCGAGGCTGACGGTGCAACGATTGCGGTGCTCGGCTTGGCGTTCAAGGCCAACACCGACGATATCCGAGAATCGCCAAGCCTCGCCATCATCCCCTGGCTGCAGAAAGCTGGCTGCCGCATCAGGGCGCATGACCCGAAGGCGATGATGGAAGCCGCCAAGCAGCTCGACGACATTTCCTTCTGCGAAGACGCTTATGACGCCGCGAAAGATGCCGATGGGGTCATCGTACTGACGGAATGGGACGAGTATCGCCGGCTCGATCTTGCCAGGCTTGCCGGAACTATGCGCGGCTCGGTATTGGCTGATTATCGCAATCTGTGGCTTCCGTCCGACATGACCGACCTCGATCTGACCTATCTCAGCATTGGCCGCCCCACCATCCACCATGCGAGCGGGACCGCGACGGTGGCGAAACCGGCGGCACGCAAGGTCGAGCGCTCGATCGCGGCCGGTTCTTCCGCAGGCTGAGCATTATGTCCATGAATGAAAAAGCCGCTACACCGCGCGGCACGATGAAGGCCGCTGTCGTGACCGGCGCCGGCCGGATGCAGGTCGATCAAGTCGCCATCCCCGAGCCGAAGGCCGGCGAGATCCTCATCCGGCTGGAGGGTACAGGCGTCTGCGCATCCAATCTCGGCCCTTGGAGCGGCCCGGACTGGATGCAGTTTCCAACCGAACCCGGCGGCCTCGGCCATGAGGGGTGGGGCGTGGTGGAGGCGATCGGCGCTGACGTCACTGGCTTTACCGTCGGTGACCGCGTGGCCGCGCTGTCGCAGCACGCTTATGCCGCCTTTGACACGGTGCCGGCCGAAATGGCGGTTCGTTTGCCGGATTCGCTTTCCGGACAACCGTTCCCAGGCGAGCCGCTGGGCTGTGCCATGAACATCTTTCGCCGTGCGGAGATCGAGGCCGGGCAAACGGTGGCGATCATCGGCATCGGCTTCCTTGGCGCATTGTTGACGCAGCTTGCTTCCAAGGCCGGCGCGCGCGTGATTGCCATTTCGCGCAGACCGTTCTCGCTGGAGTTCGCAAAAGCGATGGGGGCTGCCGAGGTGATCCCGATGGAGGATCACTGGGCGATTATCGAACAGGTGAAGCAGCTGACGGATGGCCGTTTCTGCGACCGCGTGATCGAGGCCGTCGGGAAGCAGTGGCCACTTGATTTAGCCGGCGAGTTAACGATGGAGCGCGGCCGCTTGATTGTCGCAGGGTACCATCAGGATGGGCCTCGGCAGGTCAACATGCAGATGTGGAATTGGCGCGGGCTGGACGTGATCAACGCGCATGAGCGCGATCCCGCGATCTATATGCGCGGCATGCGCGAGGCGGTGGATGCGGTTGTCAGCGGCCGCCTCGATCCGACGCCGCTTTACACGCATACCTATCCTCTTGAAGAGCTTGGCACTGCGCTGAACGCCACACGCGACCGGCCTGACGGCTTCCTCAAGGCTCTGGTGGTGCCGAAATGAGCGCTGCGAAACCACGTGTCGGCTTCCTCGGCGTCGGCTGGATTGGCCGGCACCGGATGCAGGGGATCATCGATACGGGCGTCGTTGAGGTTGTGGCCCTCGCTGATCCTTCGCCTGAGATGACAGACGAAGCCGCCAAGCTCGTGCCCGGTGCTGCCATCGGCACGACGCTGGACGACGTGCTGGCGCAGGATCTCGACGGGCTGGTGATCGCCACGCCGAGCGCGTTGCATGCGGATCAATCCATCGCGGCGCTAAAGGCCGGCGTCGCCGTGTTCTGTCAGAAGCCGCTTGGTCGTTCAGCCCGCGAAGTGCAGGCCGTGATCGATGCCGCGCGAGATGCCGATCGGCTGCTTGGGGTGGATTTCTCTTATCGCTTCACTGCCGGCGTTCAGGCGATCCGCGACCTCGTGCGAGGCGGAGAACTCGGCGACATCCGCGCCATAGACCTCACGTTTCACAATGCCTATGGGCCGGGCAAGCCGTGGTTCTATGACCGCAGTCTCTCCGGCGGCGGTTGTTTGATCGATCTCGGCGTGCACCTGATCGATCTGGCGCTTTGGGTGCTCGATTTTCCGGAGGTCAGCGACGTCAGCGGGCATCTTCTGTCCGACGGCAAGCTGCTCCAGGCCAATCCGGAAGCCGTCGAGGATTACGCCGTGGCTTCGTTCCGCTTGGGCACAGGCACGATCGTGCGGATTGCCTGTTCGTGGCAATTGCAGGCGGGGCAAGAAGCGGTGATCTCGGCAGCATTCTATGGCGCGCAAGGCGGGGCGGAACTGCGCAACGTCAATGGCTCGTTCTATGACTTCACGGCCAAGCGGTTCCGCGGCACATCGAGTGAGACGCTGGTGTCGCCGCCTGACGAGTGGGGCGTGCGCGCGGCTAAGGATTGGGCGCAGCGTCTTGCGCGGAGCAAGAGCTTCGACCAGCAGGCCGAGCGGATCGTAGATGTGTCCAGGGTTCTCGACCGCATCTACGGCATCACGTGAAAAAGGGAGCGCACCGCGCTCACTTTTCTTTGTAGCTCGCTGCCCGGATCAAACCAGAGCAGGCATTGGCGCCGGTGTCGGCTCGCTGCGCTTGGAGGCGCCGGCGTAGCGGCGTGTCATGGCCGCGCAGAACTCGGCGAACTCTTCCGGCACCTGCGGCGCGCTGGAATGGTGCGGGGCAATGCCGCGATGTTCGGGCGTGAAGCAATAGGTCACCGTCACGTCGAAATCGGCCAGCGCTTCCATCTGCTTGTCGAACCAGTCGAGCGCGTTGGGGCGGAAGCTGTCGGCCCAGGAAAGACCGGTGCGCAGATAGGTTACGCCGAGGCGCTTCATCCAGGCCACGGCGTCTTCGAGGCGGTGGTCATGATAATGGAACCACTGCACGACGCCCATGTCAGGCGTCAGCTCGGCAAAGGCTTCGGCGGCCGGCTTCGGCGTGCCGTCCTGGCGCAGCAGGCCCATGTAGAAGTGGCGGTAGTATGAGGAGCCTTCGGCTTCGCGATGGCGCGTGGTCGCTTCCCATTCGCGCGGCAAATCGTAGAGCGAATACCAGTGAATGCGCGGCGCTTGGCCCTTTAGAAGCTCGGCCGTGCGCTTGATGCCCCAATGCTGCACTTCCTCGGCGCCAAAGGTCGAGATGCCGACCTCGCTGACCCAAACCGGCAGATGGGTCAGCGCCCGAATTTCCTGCACCTTCTGCGGCCATTCCCCGATCTGCCACAGGTTCCAGTCGAGCGGGAAACCGTGCACGGCAACTGCATCGACATGGTCGAGCACACCGAAATCTTTCATCCGGTTGATGAAGATCGGGTCGATCGGCGAGATACCGCCCAGCACGCGTGTCAGGCCCGGCGCTTCGGCAGCGATCGCCTGGCCCGCGAGCTTGGCCATGTCAGCAAATTTTGACCAATCCGGATCGACTTCGGGATCCCAATGCGACTTGTTGTTGGGTTCGTTCCAGATCATCGCCGCTTCGATCACGCGCGGTCTCCTTTTGCGGGGTACACCGCTTCTGCGCCGTAAGGGCGATCAGTCGTGCGGCAGATATAAACTTCCTGTTCCGGATGCGCTTCGATCCGGAATCCGGCGCTGCGCAGCATGGCTTCCATGCCGGCGCGGTTGGGCACCCACCAGTTGGTGGGGTCATCGGCATAGCGATGCTCAATGAACGACATGTGCGGAAAAGCGGGATCGTCGAACAGTTTGGTGTTCTCGAACGGGTAGTTTTCCGCGACCTCGGCCACATCCTTGCTACCGCGCTGCATGGATTGAAACACCAGCAGATCATCGGCGACATGTTCGCGGATCAGGTCGAGTGCCAGCAGCGGGTGGCGCAGATGGTAAAGCACGCCCATGAACAGCACGACATCGAACTTTTCGCCGAGCTTGCCGACATCATAAACCGACAGCTGACGGAACTCGATATCGGCGCCCTCGACCTCGGCCACGAAGCGCGCTTGCGCCAGATAGGCCTCATCGAAGTCGACGCCCAACACGCGCTCAGCGCCGCGGCGCTTCATCTCCAGCGAGTAGAAGCCGCCATTGCAGCCGATATCGAGCACCGTCTTGCCGGTCAGATCCGCCGGGATTGCATCGGCGAACTTGCGGAATTTCTGGCGAGGATAATTTCCCAGGAAATGATCGGGCGCAGTCAGTTGCCCTTGAAGATCGATATTGTGAAACCACGGGCCGAGCTCTCTGATGCGGCCCTCTATTTCGCTGCTTGAAAGCGGCAAACCCAGTCTCCTTTTCGCGCCTGTTTCACTCAAGAAAAGGCTAGGCGCTTCATTTTAGGTGGCAAGTTCGCCTCATGCGATCGTCTCGTTCAGCCATAGAAGCCTAGCCCCCCAGTCTCCCCACACGATCGGGGTGATGGAGGCTGGGCTGATATCAAAGCGATGGACATGGCCAAGCGGCAGATCCAGCACGTGGCAAACAACGGCCTTGATGATGTCGGCGTGGGTGACAAGCACCACTGCACCGTCTTCGTGGCGCAAAGCCGCGTCAGACAGAGCTGCAACCGCGCGCGCTTGAACCTCGGTCATGCTTTCGCCGCCGGCCGTTCTGGCCGTTCCGCGCTGCTCGTTCCATTGAACCCAGGAGGGATCGCCGTTGAGCGCGTCCCAGGTCTTGCCGGACCAGGCATCACCGAAATCGATCTCGTCCAGCCGCTCGTCTGTCCGCACGCCCAAGCCACAGGCCAACGCTACAGCTGAAGCCGTTTCCTGCGTGCGCTCGCGCGGGCTAGCGATCACCGCATCGAAGCGCTCGCGTTGCATGCGTTCCCCAAGACGCTCCGCCTGCGCCCTGCCGTCCACGCCCAGCCGGATGCCGGGCATGCGGCCGGCGAGAAAGCTGCCGACATTGTCATGCGCGGCATGACGGACGAGGAAGATCGTAGTGGTCACTGAGGCGAACCGACTGCTGATCCGGGTCTGGCAGGCTCATTCTCACCGCCGATGAAGGCAAGCGTGCGTTCACGCGCTTCGGCATCCGTGAACTGCTGCGGCGGCGACTTCATGAAGTAGCTGGACGGCCCCGTCAGCGTGCCGCCAATGCCGCGATCCATTGCGAGCTTGGCGCAACGCACGGCATCGATCACCACGCCGGCGGAATTGGGCGAATCCCAGACTTCCAGCTTAAGCTCGGCATTAAGTGGAACCCCGCCAAACGTCGTGCCTTCCAGGCGGATATAGGCCCATTTGC
>NZ_DAMBUH010000037.1:0-2859 GCF_032053605.1 Tianweitania sp. | reverse complement strand
GCGGTCGGTGAGCCAAGGCACGTGGTCGCTCGGACCGACATGAACATTTCCGGCCTCGAGCGGCACGTCGATCTGGCTGGTGACCGCCTGGGTCTTGGAGATCTTCTTCGATTCCAGCCGCTCGCGCTCCAGCATGTTGAGAAAGTCGGTGTTGCCGCCGAAATTCAGCTGGTATGTGCGGTCCAGCCTCACGCCGCGCTCGCGGAACAGATTAGCCAGCATGCGGTGCACGATGGTGGCGCCCACCTGGCTCTTGATGTCGTCGCCGATGATCGGCACGCCCTTGTCGGCAAAACGCTGCTGCCAATCCGGCTGCGACGCGATGAAGACGGGGATGCAGTTGACCAGCGCGACGCCGGCTTCCAGCGCCTGCTCGGCATAGAACTCGCTGGCCTTCTGCGAGCCGACCGGCAGATAGGACACCAGGACGTCGGCGCCGCTCTGGCGCAGGATTTCCGCCACGTCGACAACGGGTTCGGACGACTCTGTGACCGTGTCTTCGAGATAGCGGCCGATCCCGTCCATGGTCGGCCCGCGCTGAACCGTTACGCCGGTTTTATCGACGCCGGCAAACTTGAAGGTGTTGTTGGGCTCCGCGAAAATCGCATCCGAAACGTCCCGGCCGACCTTGGTGTCCGCGACATCAAAGGCGCAGCAAATCTCCACATCGCCGACATGGTATCCCCCGAGGTCGACATTCATCAGGCCAGGAACGGGCTCGTTGCCGCTCGCTTCACGATAGTAGTTCAGACCCTGAACGAGGGAGGACGCACAATTGCCGACGCCGACGATTGCGACACGGACTTTTCTGGAACCCATACAATTCCCGATCTACGGAGCTAAGTACATGGCTCAACATTGTAGGGCCCTGGATTGTTCCTTCCAGCCGCCCGGCAAATCGCACTGACATTGCCCGTCACGAAGAGACGGCAGAAGGCTTGACCATGTGGATTTATGGCGACGCGCAACGAGCCGGCAAAACGCATGATCTGGCAACGCGGATCGCCGGGACGCTCGATCATCTGAGAGCTTACCCTCAAGGGATTGTGCGTCATGCCGAGATCGTCAGGGCCTTCGTGGATGCGTCGGAACTCATCCAGGGTTTGATCGATGCTGCGTTCCACCAACGCGGCTTCGATGCCGAAACGCCGGAGCAGGAGCGACTGACCGGGCTGCTGTTCGACCTTGCCAAGACCGTGGAAAGCAGCTGGCGAACGGGCTTTGTTGATCAGGATGTGCCGGCCGCCCTTGTCAGCGCGATGGCAGATTTCGCGCGTGATCAACCCGGTGAAGTCACCACGCGCAGTGCGGAAGGCTACAGCATCTATGCGCTTTATCCGGAAACCTATCTGGAGGCGGCTCGTGCCTCTGGCCTGGGTGCCGACACGATCGTCATCGGTATCCGCAGCATAGGGCTCAGCCTGTCATGCCTCGTGGCTGCGGCGCTGAATGCGCAAGCGCCGATCAGCCTGCGTCCAACCGGCGATCCGTTTACCCGAAGGATCGAGGCAGATCCGCAGCTTCTCAAAGCCGTGCTCGCTCGCGGCGAAGCGCCGATCGCGATCGTGGATGAAGGGCCGGGCCTCTCGGGCAGTTCGTTTCTTGCGGTGGCGGACTGGCTGGAAGGTGGCGGAGTGGAGCGCGATCGCATCCACTTCTTTCCCAGTCACGGCGGCGAACCGGGCGGACAAGCGTCTCCGGAGCATCGCCAACGCTGGCAGGTGGCGCCGCGTAATACGGGAGATTTCGACGTGACGTTTCTGCACGAAGGCAGGCTTCAAGAATGGATCACCGACCTGCTCGGGCCGCTCGATTGTCCGTTGCAGGATCTTTCATGGGGCAAGTGGAAAGGGCAAAGCGATGCGTCGCCGGTGGATGCGCGGCTGGAGCGACGAAAGTTCCTGGCGCATACGTCTGACGGATCGTTCCTATCGAAATTCGCTGGTCTGGGATCAGAAGGGCAGCGGAAGTTCGATGTGGCGAAAACGCTCTTCGCGGCTGGTTTCGCCGTTGAACCGATCGCAACCCTGCACGGCATGATCGTCGAGCGATGGATCGACAGCGAGCCCCTGACCGACAGCTACGATCGCGCGGCTCTACTGGACACGCTCGTCCGCTACCTTGCCCTTCGCGCGACTTTGCCCGCGCATAACGAAGGGGCTTCTTTGACCCTGCTGGCGGATGTGGCTACCTTCAATGCAGGACAAGCCTTCGGTGAGGAGGCGGCCGAAAGTGTTCGACGTCTGACGAAAGATGCGGCCACCATGCAGCGGCTGGTTCATCCGGTCGATACGGACAATCGTTTGCATCAATGGGAATGGCGGGTGAGCGCAAATAGTCAGTTGATCAAGATGGATGCGCTCGATCACAGCAGCGCGCATGATCTTGTCGGCTGTCAGGACATCGCCTGGGACATTGCCGGCGCGATCGTCGAGCATGATTTGACCGCGACCGAGAGCAGCCTTCTTATCAGCCAGGTCGTCAGCCTGCGCGACAGGACGATAGAACGCGACCTCGTCGATCTGCTTGTGCCCTGCTATCTCGGCTTTCAGATCGGGCTGTGGAGCATGGCGCTGGATGCCGCAGCCGACGGCCACAAGCCGGCGCTGCATCACCTGCTCGATTGCTACAAGCTGCGCTTGCAGTCACTGACTTAACAGCGCGCACAAGAAAAAGGCCGCCCAGTGGACGGCCCTTTCTCATTCCTGCCGGTCGATCAGAATACCGGGCAACCGCGGTCGCGGCCGAAGGTGATGGTGCGGCGATCACCGCGGCGATCACGGCCCTGCACTTCGATGGTGCGACGACCGGCATCGACAACGCGGGCGCGGCGCAGGCCCAAGCGATCGGCCTTGTCGA
>NZ_DAMBUH010000036.1:32552-32803 GCF_032053605.1 Tianweitania sp. | reverse complement strand
GGCCGGGCGAGAACAGGTTGCGGAAGCTGAAGCCGGAGCGGCTGTTGGTGGCCGGTGGCGCAAAGCGGAAGGCGGCGTTCGGCACGGTCAGGACATCTGTTGCTTCGCGCGTGATAATGGACGCCGTTGCCGTCATTCCTGGGCGAAGCTGCATGTCGGCATTGTCGACATCGAGCCGCGCTTCATAGGTGACAACGCCTTCGGTCGTCGCGGAGGCATAGGCGATGTCGCGGATCGCCGCCGTGAAGCTG
>NZ_DAMBUH010000036.1:796-32411 GCF_032053605.1 Tianweitania sp. | reverse complement strand
CGTTTGGCCGGGATCGACCGAGCGCGTCAGCACGATGCCGTCGATCGGCGCATAGATCTTGGTTTTGGCGAGATCGGCCTGTTGCAGCTTGAGATCGGCCTGGGAGACCGCAAGGTTGGCTTCAGCGATCTGCACGGAGCTTTGTGCCCGGTCGCGCGTCGCCGTTGCGGTTTCGAGCGCCGAGGGCGTGACCTGGCCGCGTTGAGCCAGGCTCTCGGCGCGGGTGAGCGTTGCCGAGGCTTCGCGCATCGTGGTCTGCGCGTCACTGACCTGCGCCTGCGCCGCCTTCACCGAAGCCTGCGCGCGTTCGACTTGCGCGGACAAGCGGGTGGTGTCGAGCTCGGCGAGAACCTGATCCTTGCGAACCTCCTCGTTTTCGCGAACCGTGACATTGCGGATGACGCCCGACAGTTCAGACGAAATGTCGACCTGGGTGAGCGGCTGCAGGGTTCCGGTCGCGGAGACTTGCACGGTCAAGGAGCCTTGTTCGGCCGGCACAGTGCGGTAGGCGACGTTCGGCGTCTCGGCGCCATAGACTGTGTAGCCGTACCAACCGGCACCCAGCAGGCCGAGCAGCGCCAGACCGCCAAGCCAGCGTCCACGCTTGGTCTTGCGACGGCTGGCACCGAGACCCAGCGCCAGTTCTGGATTGGGCGGCGTTGTTGTCGGCCGCTCGATCCGTTGGTCCATTGACGCAGCCTTTCCGATAGCTTCCAGAGTTTCTTCAACCGACAGATCATGGTTCAAGGTCGGCAAAGCAAATTAAATCTTGGCCATGTTGAGGGCACCCGGAGAGGCACAATGACCCACCCGTATCTGATCTATGACGTGTTCACTCAGACTGCCCTTGCCGGCAATCCGCTGGCGATCGTGTTCGACGCCGATGATCTGGACGACCCGGCGATGCAGGCGATCGCGCGCGAGTTCAACCTGTCTGAAACCGTGTTTCTGACGAAGGCCACCAATCCTGTCGCAACAGCCGATGTGCGCATCTTCACGCCCGACTACGAACTGCCGTTTGCCGGCCATCCCACCGTCGGCACGGCAATCGCACTGGCGCAAAAGCGCGACATGACGAACGGTCCCGCCTTGCTGGTTCTGGAAGAGAAGGTCGGGCCCGTGCGCTGCGCCGTTTCGTGCCGGGACGAGCAATGGTTTGCTGAGTTCGACCTGCCGCGCTTGCCTGAACAGCTTCCTCTGCCGGTCGACTCAAGTGTGATCGCAGCGGCGCTGGGCATCGATCCGCATGAGATCGGCTTCGAGAACCATCAGCCGAGCTATTGGACGGCAGGCAATCCGTTTGTGTTCATTCCCGTTGCGGACCTGGATGTCGCCGCGCGCGTGCGCCTCGATCCGCATGCCTGGGCGGAACTGGGTATCGTTAGGGATAGTGGATCGCTGGCTTCGCCTTACATGTATTGCCGCGAAACCATCAGGCACGACCGAGACTTCCATGCCCGCATGATGGTGCCGGTTATCGGCTCCTACGAGGATCCGGCAACGGGTTCGGCGGCAGCTGCCTTCGCCGGCGTGGTTCATCACTTCGACGAACCGATCGACGGGCCGTGCCAGGTCTGGATCGAGCAGGGCGTGGAGATGGGGCGGCCATCGTCGATCCGGCTGGAGATAGACATCGAGGCCGGAGCGATCTCGGCAGCGCGGATCGGTGGTCATGCGGTGAAGGTCGCGGAGGGCGCGCTTGCGGTATGACGTTGGGGCAGCAGGGTTGCTGTTCGCCACCTGTGCATGAAGTGTGATTTTCTTGGTTGAGGTGGGTTGTCAGGCCGGATCAGTGAAGCTATAGACGCGCCACTCGCGGTGTTGATCCCAGCGCCGCGCCGGTCGGGTGCGTAGCTCAGTTGGTAGAGCAGCTGACTCTTAATCAGCGGGTCACAGGTTCGATCCCTGTCGCACCCACCAAAGACCTCAAAGACTTAGCAGACATTCTGAAACTCGATGGCGAAGACAATCGCCAGCGAGTTGCGGTGCGTTTGCCGGTGTTGCACCAGACGTGCCGGCATGGCCGCGCTTCTTTGCTGACCAGCCTTTATCAGCTTCCAGAACGACTTGCGGCGGTGACTCAGCATTGAGCACCGCCGCAATAACAGATCGTCAGGAGGGCCCGCGATAGGCGGGCTCGTAGGCCCGCCGCGCCAAAATCCTTAGAAGCGGTAGGTAACGCCCGCGCCGATGAGCCAGGGGTTGAGGTCGGCCTTGCCTGAGAGCTTGGTGTCGCCGAGGTTGGCGGTCCAGTCCGGCTCGAGGAAGATCTTCTTCACGTCGACGTTGAAGCCCCAATGTTCGTCGACCATGTAGTCGAAGCCGACCTGCAGCGCTGCGCCGAAGGTGTTGTCGATGTCCATGTCGGTGAAGGGGCCGGAATCCTTCTGGTTGTAGAAGACCGTGTAGTTCACGCCGGCGCCGACATAAGGCTTGAAAGCGCCGAAGTTGGTGAAGTGATACTGCAGGGTCAGCGTGGGAGGAAGAATCCAGGTGCTGCCGACCTTGCCAAGCGTATCGATCGAACCGCCGGTGAACACGCTGGCCTTCGTGGTGCCGAGGATCAGCTCAGCGGCGATGTTGTTGGTAAAATAGTAGGTGATGTCGAGTTCGGGCACGACGGTGTCGGAGTAATGCAGGTCGGAACCCGGAATACCGTCCACGCCGCCTTCATCTTCGGTGATCACGCCCAGTGCGCGCAGGCGGACCTGCCAGGGACCGGGAGCCTCGACGAGCGCGCCTGGCTGATCGAGGGCGACGACGTCCGCAGCCATTGCAGGCGCGGCGAGGAGCAGGAGGGCGGCGGTGAGTGCCCCAGCAGATGTCTTGATCATTCGAGTTCCTTCAGAGTCGATCGGTTGTAAGCCGAGCGGGACTATGAAGGAGTGAGCAGAGGAGGCATTGAGCTAGATCAAAGTTCAGCCAAATCTCATTAGCAAATCATAACATTCGAGGGAACTGTGACATGCGTGCTACAGTATCTCGAGGCGGCTAAGCAGGCTTGGGAAAGGGGTGCTCTTTCTACAATTTCCGAATGTGAGAGATCGAATCTCCCTGGCGTTCATCCAGAAGAAACATTTTTGCCTAAACGCTGTATGTTGAGCGGTTCCAACCTGCCGCTTGTGACCTAGATGCGCGATTGTCCGCTGATCCAACCGGAGCCATCCATGTTCTCGAAATCCCTCAAAGCTCTCAGCCTCGGCCTTGCCCTGGTCTCCTCGGCCGTCGCCGCACAGGCCGAGCCGGTCAAGATCGGCAGCAAGAATTTTACCGAACAGTTCATTGTCGCCGAAATCTACGCCAAGGCGCTGGAAAATGCCGGCATCGAAGTCGAGCGTCGCCTGAACCTCGGCGCAACGCAGATCGCGCATACGGCGCTGACATCCGGCGAAATTGATCTCTACCCGGAATATACCGGCACGGCGCTGGCAGCAGTGGTGAAGGGCGAACTCACCAGCGACGCTGACCAGATCTACAACACGGTGAAGGACTACTACGAAAAGAACCTTCAGCTGACGCTGCTCAAGCCGACCGCGATCAACAATGGCTATGCCATTGTCATGCTTCCGGACCGGGCAGCCGAGTTCAAGGTAAAGACCTTGAGCGATGTCGGTCCAGTCTCCAACCAGATCACTTTCGGCGCCGAAGGCACGTTTGCCGAGCGCAAGGACGGTCTGCCGGGCCTCAAGGATGTTTATGGCATCCAGTTCAAGGAATTCGTGCAGTTCGCCAAGCTCGGAATCCGCTACAGCGCATTGACGAGCAAGCAGATCGACATGACCTTCGGGTTCAGCACGGACTGGCAGATCGATGACCAAAAGCTGACGGTGCTTCCAGACGACAAGAACCTTTTCCCTCCTTATTACCTCGTGCCGGTGGTTCGCCAGGACGCCTTGAAGGCCAATCCGAAGATCGCGGAAGTGCTGGACAAGATTGCGCCGCTGCTCACCAATGAGAAGATGCGCGCGATGAACGCGGCGGTTGAGCGCGACCGCGAGGAACCGGCCGATGTCGCGGAAAAGTTCCTGGAAGAAAACAAGATCTGAGTTAGGGTCTTTGGCTAGACGGGGCCTGCCATGTGCGGGTCCCGTTTTGCTTGTCTGCACGGAAGAAACAGCATCGGCATGAGCACGTGACCTGGACGCCCAAGAATATCGACAAGATCCTCGAAGCGGCAGGGCAGCACCTGATGCTTTCGCTTCTGTCGGTGGCGATCGGCTGTGCGATTGCGCTCGTGCTGGGCATCTGGAGCGCGCGGCGGCCACGTCTTTACACGGCCTTGCTGACGATCACCGGCATCATCTTCGTCATTCCAAGCCTTGCGCTGTTCGCCTTTCTGATCCCGGTGATGGGGTTGGGTATGAAACCCGCGCTGACCGGTCTGTCGTCGTATTGCTTGCTGATCCTGCTGCGGAATGTCGTGACCGGACTGCGCAGCGTGCCGGAAGAGGTGCTCGATGCGGCCGACGGTATGGGTTTCAGCCGCTGGCAGCGACTGTTACGAATTGAACTGCCGCTCGCTCTGCCGCTGATCGTGTCGGGTGTGCGTATCGCTTTGGTCACCGTGATCGGCATTGCAACGGTGGCCGCATTCATTGATGCGGGTGGTTTGGGATCGATCATACTTGCTGGCATTGACCAGAGCTATCCCGAGAAGATCATTGTCGGCGGCGTTGCGACGGCGCTGATGGCGATCATCTGCGATCTGCTGCTCACCTGGGCCGAGCGCGCCTTGTCGCGCGGGAGGCAGGCATGACCCTGCTGCATCAGGCGATGACCTGGATCATCGAGAACCCCGCGCAGTTCAACCGTGCGCTGGGCCAGCATCTGTTGATGTCGTTTGTGTCGATCCTGTTCGCCCTGGCGATCGGCTTGCCGCTGGCCGTGGCAATTCTGAACCGCAAGGGCGCGGCCTTCGTTGCCGTGAACTCGGTCAACGGTTTGCGCACGCTGCCAAGCCTCGCGATCCTGGCGATCATGATGCCGATCCTCGGCATCGGCCTATGGCCGTCTATCGTGGCGCTGACGATCCTGGCGCTGCCGCCCATCCTGATCAACGCTTACATCGGCCTGCGCGATGTCGATGCCGATGCGATCGAGGCGGCGACCGGCATGGGGATGAGTCGCTCACAGATCCTGTGGAAGATCCGCGTACCACTGGCAGCGCCCGCAATGTTCGCCGGCTTGCGCACCGCGTCCGTTCAGGTTCTCGCCGGCGCAACGCTGGCGCCTTTCATCGGCGGCGGCGGGCTGGGTGACTTTATCGCGGTGGGCATTGCCGGCATGGACATGTCGCGGCTGCTGATCGGCGCGATCCCGATCGCGATCTTGGCCCTACTTGCCGAGTTCCTGCTCGCTACGGTCGAGCGGCTTCTGTTTTCTGAAAGGACATCTGCGACATGATCGAGATGGAGCATGTCACAAAGCGCTTTGCCAAAGACGCAGCGCCTGCCGTCGATGATCTCAGCCTGGAGATCCCGGAGGGCGTAACGGTTGCACTGGTCGGCCCGTCCGGTTGCGGCAAGACCACGACGATGCGGATGATCAATCGGCTGATCGAGCCGACCGAGGGCCGCATCACCGTCAATGGCGAGGATGTGCGTGCCGTCAATCCCGTCATCTTCCGCCGACATATCGGCTACGTCATCCAGCAGGTCGGTCTGTTCTCGCATATGACGATCGCGCAGAATATCGGCGCTGTGCCGAAGCTGCTCGGCTGGTCCGCAGACAAGATCAGAGCACGCAACGAGGAGCTGATTGCGCTTGTCGGGCTCGATCAGGCCATGCTGACGCGCTACCCGCGCCAGCTGTCGGGCGGACAGCGCCAGCGCGTTGGCGTCGCCCGTGCGCTGGCTGCCGATCCTCCTGTTTTGTTGATGGACGAACCATTCGGCGCGATCGATCCGATCGCCCGGACGCGGCTGCAGAACGAGTTTCGGCAGATCCTGCAGCGGGTGAAGAAGACCGTCGTGATGGTCACGCATGACATCGATGAAGCCGTGCGCATGGGTGACCGGATCGCCATCATGCGCAGCGGCAAAATCGTGCAGTACGATACGCCTGACGAGATCCTGTCGTGGCCGGTTGATGCGTTCGTTGAAGACTTTGTCGGTGCCGACCGCGCGTTGAAGCGCCTCAGCCTCTATGAGGTTAGCCAGGTGATGCAGCCGGCAGTGGACGCCACGGCAACAGCAAAGATCGCGCCGGATGCTGATCTGCGCAACGCGCTCAGCGCGATGATTGCCGCCAATACCGATCGTCTCGCCGTCGTAAACGCAGCTGGTGCGCCGGTCGGTACGGTTACTCGCGACGCGATCACCGCGCTTTGAGCGAGGCTGCGGACAACCTAGCTCGGCGGATCGCGACCGACATCTGCGAGCGGAAGCCTTTCCAGCTTTCCGGAATTGCCGATCTGGATCTCCAGCAGGCTTATGCTGTCCAGGATGCCGTCGTGGATCAGCTTGCGAGCGGTCCTGCGCGCCGCGCGATCGGCGGCTACAAGCTTGCTTTCAACAAGCAGGCTTCCTTCGATTACTATGGCATTACCGAACCGTGCAGCGCGCCGGTGTTTGCTGACCGGATCATGCCATCGGGTTCGTCGGTGAGGCTCGACGCCTATGGTGAACTGGTGATCGAACCGGAAATTGCGGCCGTGCTTGGCGAGGATCTGCCGGGGTCCGGTGTGACGCTGGAACAGGCGAATAATGCGATCAGCCACTACACGGCAGCTTTCGAGTTGCTGGATTTGCGCGGCGCGTTTGCGCTCGATCCGAGTGCAGCGGAAGCGGTGGCGCAGGGCGTCTATAATGTTGGCGCCGTGCTGGGTAAGACCAGGATCGAGCCAGGCGAGGTGGATGTCGCCACGCTGCCGGTGTCGCTTGTGCTAGACACTTCTGAGCCGATGAAAGCGCGGGGTGCTGCACCTCAGCATCCCGCTGAAGCCGTTTGCTGGCTGGCCAATCATCTTGGAGCCCGGGGTTACCGGCTTAAGGCCGGAATGATCGTGCTCTGCGGCACGCATTTGCCAGCGCAGACAATCCGGCAAGCCGGCTTGATCCAACTGGCTATGGGGTCGCTTGGACGCGTCGAGCTGGCCGTAATTTGAAGCTGGCGCCTTACGGCGTCCAGAACAAACAGAAGGCACAAGCCGCCACGAAGATGGCGAAGAACAGACTGCGCAGCAGGACGTTCTTGCGTAAGTGATCCAGAGCGAAGTGGGCGCCGACCAAGGCCGCTGCATACAGGAAACGCCAGTCGACCAGCGAGGACAGCGCACCGCTCTGACCCCAGGCAAACCGGGCGACGACTACGCCGACGATCGCCGCGATCAGTGCAATAGCGGCCCAGAACACAACTTCGGTTGCATGCGACAGGACGAAGGATGCCGCCCGCAAAGGCAGGATCACCAGCAAGGCGGCTGATAGAAAATACAGGCCGGCAAGCGGAATGAAGGTTGGTGCCGAGGCGATACCGTCCAGCCGACGCAGACCGACTGCACCGAAAGGATAGCCCTTCTGAGCCAAAAACAGGCAGGCTATAACAAGAAGCGCGGTAAGAACCGCGAGGAGAGCGAAGGAGAGGGCGGCTCTCTGCATGGCACCAGGAATCGCTAGGAGGAAATCGATACCTTGCAGTGCCAGCCCATGCCGCGAAGTTCAAGCGGCATGTCATGAGCGGTCAACCGGAGCATTCTTAAAGCGAGTCGTCTGCTCGACGTCAGCAAGTTTCCAGGCAGAGGCCAGCCGACCGGCCTTCTTCACGCAAGGTGCTGACGATATCATCCGGCGACACATTGGCTGAGGGATGCTGACGCATCAATTCATTGGCGACTTCAGCGGGATCGAACCGGGCATCTTCGCGGGAAGCATTCAGGATCGCGTCGGCGATACCGACTGCCAGGGGTAAAATGGTCATGCTGTCTCTCCTCGGGTCCCGCCGCGTCAATTCCAAGCATGTCTTATGTTAAGGCGGAACCAAGGCGTTGGTTGCGATGATGCGAAAATTATTCCGCATGTTGCGTTTCAACCTGCATGTTCAGTTTCATTAGCGCGCGCTAACTTGGGTGGGACAAGGTTGAGTTCTGCACCAAAGTCACTGCATCACTTGAGACACTACGGTGATGTCGGACTTCGGAGCTGACCTGCTTCTTTTTCCTTTTATCTCTTACCTGGACTTAAGCATCCCTCCGTTAAGACTTGCCGCGGTTGATGAAGTGGAGCCGGTACGTGCCGACAAAGCAGGCCCTCGAGCGGCTGATCACGCTTCAAACGACCGTTCTCAAGATGATCGCCTATGGCGAGCCGATCCAAGCGATCTCGGGAACGATCTGCCGCGAGGCCGAAGATATTTCGGGCGAGGCGTCCTGCGTGATCTTCAGCGTGGATCAAGACGGGCGGATGCATCCACTGGCCGCGCCAAGCCTGCCGTTGCCCTTCTTGCGCCGCTTTGCGGAAACGAACGCGCCGGCGTCCGACGTGACGCCAATCGCGTTCAACCAGCCGGTCACGGTCCTTGACGTCGAAAAAGATGCTCGCTTCGCGCCTTATCTCGACGTGATGATCCCCTTTGGCTTGCTTAGCTACTGGTCGAGCCCGATCCGATCACGCGACGGACGGCTGCTTGGTAAGGTCGGGTTCTATTACACCAGGAAGCGCGGCCCTAACGCCACCGAAGAGGCCATCGTGGCCAGCCTGACGTGTCTCTGTGCCGTGATGCTGGAGAATCAGGAAATCCAGCGGAAGGTGAAAGATCTCGCTTTCATCGACACCCTGTCGAGGCTGCCGAACCGTGCCAGCTACAATGACCGCCTGTCCATGCTGATGGAGGACGCGACTTCGCCCTTCGCCCTTCTGCTCCTCGATATCGATTACCTGAAGTCCGTGAACGACACGATGGGGCACGCCGTGGGCGACGCCCTTATCCGCACAATGGGTGCGAGGTTGAAAGGCATCGGCGGAACGGTAGAGCCGTTTCGTTTGAGTGGCGACGAATTCAGCCTGATCGTGCATGGCTGCGATACCGAAGACGCCATGGAGCAGGTGGCCCGCAGCATCATTTCGGAAGCCGGCATCCCGTTCGAAGCCAACGGCTACAGCGTGGTGCCCTCGGTGACGATCGGGGGCGCGATCTATGATGCGACCCAGCAGGGAGCCGATCGGCTGCAGGAAAATGCGGATCTGGCGCTATACCATGGCAAAGAATTAGGCCGTGGTTCGTTTGTCGCCTACAAACCCGGCCTGCAGACCTCCATTGCCGAACGCGTGAAGCTGATGGGCGATCTAGGTGCGGCCCTACGGGAAGGGCGAATTGAGGCGTTCTTCCAGCCGATCGTCCAGATCGATACGGGTGCGATCGTGGGTATGGAAGCGCTGGCGCGCATGCTGTCCTATGAAGGCACGATCGTTCCCGCCGCCGACTTCTACAAGGCGACGAGCGACCCCCGTCTTGCCTATGATCTCAGCGGCGTCATGTTGAAGCAGATCGCCAGTGCAGTACGCGGCTGGCTCGATTTCGGCATTCCGTTCCAGCATATCGGCTTCAACGTCACGCAGGCCGACTTCAAGCAGGGCGATATCGAGCGCCGCATCACCGAAGCCTTTGCCGATGCCGGCGTGCCGCTGAAGCACATCATCCTCGAGGTCAATGAAGCCGTTTACCTCGGGCCGGGCGATGATTTTGTGGCGCGTGCGGTGGAGCGGCTTCGCGCCAAGGGGATTTTAGTGGCGCTCGATGATTTCGGCACCGGCTTTGCGTCACTCACGCATCTGCTGAGCTTTCCGGTCGACATCATCAAGATCGATCGGTCCTTCGTGACAGACATCGTGACGGACAAGAACAGCTGCGTGATCGTTGAGGCGCTGCTGGGCATTGCGAGTAAGCTCGGCATGCGGATTGTCGCGGAAGGCATCGAAACGGTCGAGCAGGCTGAAAAGCTGATGTCGATGGGGTGCCGCCTCGGGCAGGGCTATCGATTCGCGCCGCCGGTGCCGCGCAGTCTTGCGACTGAGTTGTTGCAGCGATTGGGCGAGGGTGTGCACCGCGCGGCGGAAACACCAAACGCCGAGGTCGATCACATCGCGCAAAGATAAAGCCGCTTCCAGGCAGAAGCGGCTTTACCTTCCTGAAGCGTTGTTTGATCAGCGTCCTCGCGCGATCGCTGTGCCGTAATAATCGTCGATGGTACGCATATATCCGCGTTCCATCCAACCCGGCTCTTCGGCTGCTGCGTAGGAGGGCGCACCGCTGAATCGATCGCGATCGACCGCCACGACATAGCCGCCTTCGCGCACATCATAGGTCAGCGTATTCCACGGGATTGGATAATAGTCGCTGCCCAAGCCAAGGAAACCGCCGAGCGACAAGACGGCATAAGCAACCTTGCCGGACCGCTTGTCGATCATGACGTCATAGATCGAGCCGAGTTTCTCGCCCTGACGATCATAAACCGCCGTGCCCTCCACCTTGCTGGCCGCAATCAGGCTGGGCGTTTCATCCGTCGAAAGGTCAGGGTCCACGGTGCCAATGGGGGTGGCTGGCGGTGTGAAATCGGACATGCTTTTCTCCTGTTAGCCAAGCACTTGTAATTCTCGTTCCGCCCGGGGGTTCCAAGCTGAAGAAGCGGCTCTTAACGACAGGGTCGGAAGGTGGAGATTATCGCATTTCGCGGTAGCCGACTGCTGCGCCTGCGCGCCTTTGCCGAGGATGTTCCCGCGGCAGGATCAGCGCAGATCTGGCTATTTGCAGGAGTGGCGGAGAGGAAGGGATTCGAACCCTCGAGAAGCTTCCACCTCTACGCCCTTAGCAGGGGCGCGCCTTCGACCACTCGGCCACCTCTCCGTCGAATGCCCGCATAAAGAAAAGACCGCGCACAATCAACTGAGATGCGCGTGTTTTCTCCAGGCAATTTGATGAGCAGGCGCACAAATCGGTCGGGAGAGCCAGATTCGTGTAGCGTTGCCGACTTTGTCCGATTCCGTTACATCGATCTTCATCCCTGCCGTGGCATGTCGGTGCAAAGTAGTCCGCTGCGCACCAGCAGACGAACTGCCCCATGAATGTGGATCAACGGACCAGTCGAAGCATCGTGTCAGAAGTTCTCGTCGCAAGATCGCTTGGAACTGAGCCGCCACGGCTTTCGATCGTCGTGCCCTGTTACAATGAGGATGATGCGCTCGATCACTTCTGGGCGACAATCACCCCGCATCTCGATGCGCTTGGTGTTCAATGGGACATCGTCTTCGTCAACGACGGATCGTCCGACGCAACGCTCCTGAAGCTGATCCAGCTGCACCGGGCGGATCATCGCGCCAAGGTCGTGGACCTAACCCGCAACTTCGGCAAGGAAGCCGCGATGACCGCCGGGCTCGATCATGCCGGTGGCGATATGGTCGTGGTTATGGATGTGGACCTGCAGGATCCGCCGGAGCTGCTGATCGACATGGTGGAGCATTGGTGGCGCGGCTACGATGTCGTTGTGGCGCGTCGGGTGTCGCGGCTTGACGACACGCAGTTGAAGCGGGTGTCAGCCGGCAATTTCTACCGTGTGTTTAACCGCATTAGCCCGTCGAAGATTCCGGCGGATGTCGGTGATTTCAGGCTGATGGACAAGCGCGTCGTGGCCGCTCTGCGGGCACTGCCGGAGCGTGTGCGCTTTATGAAAGGCCTGTTTGCGTGGGTGGGCTATCCCACAGCGGTGGTGGATTACGAGCGGCCGGTTCGGCAGCGCGGCATGACCAAGTTCAACTATTGGCGCCTGTGGAATTTTGCGCTCGACGGTATTACGTCGTTTTCGACGCTGCCGCTGCGGATCTGGAGCTACCTTGGCCTGTTCGTGGCGTTCATTGCATTCATCTATGGCGTCATCATCATAGGACGAACGTTGATACTCGGCATTGACGTTCCGGGTTATGCGTCCTTGCTCGCCGCGATCCTCTTTCTTGGCGGTATGCAACTGGTGGGACTCGGGATCATCGGCGAGTATCTTGGGCGCATCTATTCCGAGACCAAGCACCGGCCGATCTACCTGACAGGCGGCCTGTATGGCTTCGCGCCCGATGAGGGCGAGCAGAAATGATCTCAGCGCTTCGTTCCAATACGCTGTCGCGCGAAGTGCTGGCCTTCGCGTCGGTCGGTGGGGCGGCGACAATCGTCCATTACATGGCGGCGCTGATTGCCGCGCAGTGGCTGCCGGTGACGTTTGCCAACCCGATCGGCTTCGTCGCGGCGGTGCTGGTGTCCTATTTCGGGCATGTGCAATTTACCTTTCAGTTGAAAGGGGAGGAACGCCGCCATCGCCACCGTCTGCCGCGCTTCCTGGTGACGGCAGTCTGCGGCTTTGTTGCCGGGCAGACAGTTCTCGTCACGCTGACCTCTTTCACCAATGCGCCGGATTGGTTGGCGCTGGGCATCGCCGTGGCGAGCGTGCCCGTGATTACCTTTGCCTTGTCCAAACTGTGGGTGTTCCGCAAGGTTGCGTGATCGGCCGGATCACTTCGATCATATCGACGTTTGGTGATGAATTGATCGGGAGCATGATCATGCGATTGTCCACACTCACTTCGAAAATGATTGTTGCCGCCGGGATGCTGAGCGTCACAGCAGCCTCGGCTGTTGCCGCGCCGCGCACGGATGTGAGCCAGTTGTCCTGCGATCAGGCGCAATCGCTGATCGTTCAGCGCGGCGCCGCCGTGGTGACGACCGGTCCACGGACTTACAAGCGCTTCGTGTCCGATGCGCGCTTCTGCGATGCCGGCGACCATTATCTGCATCCCGCCTTTACGCCGACGGCGGACAAGCGCTCCTGCTACATCGGCTACACCTGCGAGAACTGGAATTACTATTTCAACGAACGCGATTGAGACCGGGCGGAGGTTCCACCGGCGGCTGATTGCGGTTATGCAGCCCATGCATTTTGGCACGCAGGGAGCTGTTCCATGACCATTCGCCGTATCAACGCTGGCGCTCGCATGAGCGAGGCCGTGATCTACAACAACACCATCTACCTCGCCGGCCAGGTTGGCGAAGGCAAGACCGTGACGGAGCAGACCAAGTCTGCCTTGGCCGAAGTCGAGAGCATCCTGAAGGAAGCCGGTTCCGACAAGTCGAAGATCCTCTCGGCGCAGATTTGGTTGGCCGACATGGCTGATTTTGCCGAGATGAATGCTGTGTGGGACGCGTGGGTCGGCGGCAAGGACGCGCCTGCCCGCGCCACTGGCGAGGCGAAGCTCGCCACGCCGGACTACAAGGTCGAGGTTATCGTGGTCGCTGCGGCGTAAGCGTCTTCGGTCGGTCGGCACGCTTCATGCGTGCCGGCTGACCCCTGCAGCTAGTGCTTAGATTTCTAACCGTTACTAAAAGTGCGAGCAACTTCCGGGTGGTAGCTATCACCCACGATTGCCAGTTTCGGGAAACCGTGCCAATCGACCGTGATTAACCGCCATGCGGATCGATCGGTCGATTCCCGAAGGACGAAGGCGATGCTAGCTCCCAATTTGCAGAGTGATGAACGCTCTGAAACTGAAATTATCGATGAGGCAATCCTGACGCGCCGTTCGGTTCGCGCCTTTTTGCCGACGTCTGTCGACGACTACCTGATCCGGGAGATCCTGGATCTTGGTTCACGCGCGCCGTCCGGTACCAACATGCAGCCCTGGAAGGCTTATGTGGTTCAAGGAGCGGTAAAGGCGAAAATTGCCGACTCGATCCTCAACTCCGGCGTACGCGCGGAGAAGATCGAGTGGGAAGAATATCGCTATTATCCCGACAAGTTCTTCGAGCCCTATCTGACGCGCCGCCGCACGGTTGGCTATGCGCTTTACAATGCGCTCGGCATTCAGCGTCGCGAGGTGGAGCGGATGCGCGCACAGCACGACCGCAATTTCGTGTTCTTCGATGCGCCTGTCGGCATCATCTTCACCATCGACCGCCGCCTGAACCAGGGCTCCTGGCTCGATCACGGCATGATGCTGCAGACGGTGATGATTGCGGCACGGGCAAGGGGCTTGCATACCTGCCCGCAGGCGGCATTTGCGCCCTATCACAAGGAAATACGTCCGATCCTCGGCATCTCCGAAGATGAGATCGTGGTGTGCGGTATGGCGCTGGGCTACGAGGACACGTCCAAGCCGGAGAACAATTTCCGGACCGAGCGCGAGCCGCTCGAGAATTGGGTGACCTTCGTCAAATAGGGCGTGTGGTCAGCATCGAGACGAAACGAAAAGGGGACCCGAAGGTCCCCTTTGCCGTCTTAGAGAAACGCCAGAAGATCGGCGTTGAGCTTGTCCTTGTCGGTGTAGAACAGGCCATGCGGTGCGCCGCTGTAGCGCTTGAAAGTGGCTGATGGGATCAGCTTTGCGGCTTGTTCCCCCGCCGTCTTGATCGGCACGGTTGCGTCGTCTTCACCATGGATGATCAGCGTCGGCAGGTCGAACTTGGCAAGATCGGCGCGGAAGTCAGTTTCCGAGAAGGCGCGGATGCAATCGATCGTCGCTTTGGGCGAGGCCAGCATAGCGACGTTGGAACACCATTGCATGATCTCGGCGCTGACGGAAAAATTGAGCATGCCGGCACCGAAGAACTGCTTGCCGAAGCTCGCCAGGAAGGCTGGCCGATCCTTGCGCAGCTTTTCCACCATGTCGTCAAATACGGATTTGTCGACGCCATCAGGATTGTCGGCGGTCTTCAGGAGGTAAGGCGTAACAGCTGAAACCAGTACGGCCTTGGACAGGCGCTCCGTGCCGTATCTGCCGATATAGCGGGCCAATTCGCCACCGCCCATGGAGAAGCCAACGAGCGAGACGTCGTGCAGGTCAAGCGTTTCGATAATCGCCTGCAGATCCCCAGCGAACGTGTCGTAGTCATAACCGCTGAAAGGCTGGCTCGATCGGCCGAAGCCGCGACGATCATAGGTGATGACACGGTGGCCCTGTGCCGTCAGCACCGGCCATTGATATTCCCACATATCGCCATCGAGCGGCCAGCCGTGAATGAGGATGACGGGCTTGCCTGTTCCCCAATCGTTGTAGAACAGCTCTGTTTCATCGGCGGTCTGGATGAAGGGCATGGTGGTCTCCTGTTGTGCTGCCACCTAAATCCCATTCCCCGCGAGGCGTTCCTTTACATAAGTGCGGCCTCATCTGGCGATCCGCTTCGATCAAGATGTGGCCGAGTTGAACTGCCCGCACAGGTGGCAATCATATAACGCTACCGCTTCAGCCTTGGTGAGAAAACATTAGCTGTATCTACAGCAACCCTGACGGAGACCTTGCTGCAACCCGGGCTTTAATCTTCCCAAACCTTTTTGCTGCAATAGCCGAGGCCAGGGAGATCATGGCGTGCAGTCACCAGGCCAAGCGATAGAGGATGTGCGATCTGAGGCCGCCTTTCCACTGGCGGTTGATCTCGATGGAACTCTGATCGCGACTGACCTTCTGTGGGAAGGTTTGTTTCTGCTGCTGCGCCGCAATCCGCTGCTCATGTTTCTTGTGCCTCTTTGGGCGCTGAGTGGTCCGGCGCGGCTCAAACATGAGATCGCCCGTCGTATCGACATCGATCCGGCCACCTTGCCTTACCGCGAAGAAGTTCTGGATCGTCTGCGTATGGAACAGGCCGCAGGGCGCCGGATCGTTCTGGCCACCGGCACGCCGAAAAAGTTTGCCGATGCCATTGCCGAGCATCTCGGCCTGTTCGATGCCGTGCTTGCCACTGAAGGTCTGCACAACCTAACGTCGAAGAACAAGGTCGACGCGCTGGAGGCGATCTACGGCAAGGGTGGCTTCGATTATCTCGGCAACAGCCGGCATGACCTTGCGATCTTCGATGCTGCGCGTACTGCGATCGTCATTGCTCCGGACCGGCATGCAGCGCGCTGGCAGGTCGCAAAGGGATGCGAGTTGATCGCAACGCCCAAGCCAACCTGGAAAACCTTGGTGCGGATGCTGCGGGTGCATCAATGGCTTAAGAACGGGCTGATCTTCGTGCCGCTGTTTCTTGCGCATGAGTATTTCAACCTACCGGCCATTGGTCGATGCGTGCTGGCTTTCATCTCCTTCAGCGCCGCCGCATCGGCGATCTACATTATTAACGACTTCTTCGACCTGGCACTCGACCGCCAGCATAAGACCAAGCGCAATCGACCCTTCGCCAGCGGCACGCTGACAATACCTTTCGGCTTGGCCTGTTCCGGCCTGCTGCTGCTCTTGAGTGTGCTTACGGCTCTCGCTCTTCCGCCCTTGTTCTGGCTGGTGCTCGGAACCTATCTCGTAACTACGACCGCTTATTCGGTGTCGATCAAGCGCATGCTTTTGATCGACGTGCTGACCTTGGCCGGCCTTTATACGATCCGTGTGTTGGCGGGGCAGGCGGCAACAGATTTCGATCCATCGTTCTGGTTGCTGGCGTTCTCGATCTTCTTCTTCCTTTCGCTGGCGCTGGTGAAGCGCTATGTCGAGCTCCGCTCCACGGTTGCGGATGCCAAGCAGCGGATTGCCGGTCGCGGTTATCGGCCGGAAGATCAGGAGGTCATCGCGCAGGCTGGCATGGGGGCTGGGTTTGCGGCCGTGGTCGTGCTGGCGCTTTATATCGACAGCAGCGCCGTCTTTGAACAGTACAATCACCCCTACATGGTCTGGCCGTTGGCGCCGCTTATCCTCTACATGATCATGCGGATTTGGATCCTCGCGCGCCGCGACGAGATGCATGACGACCCTGTGGTCTTCATCCTCACGGATTGGCGCAGCCAGTTGATGGTAGGCATTGGTCTGGCGTTGCTGGTGATCGCGGTGATGCTGCCATGAACAGGCCGTTGCGCAGCTTCGGTCAGCCGGCCAGATCCGGGCGTCCGGGAATCTCCCCGGCTGAAGGCATCGCGCGCTTGAATGCTGGCGCCCTGGCGAATGGCAGCCTGCTCGGTTTCGGAAACGGCCGCTCCTATGGTGACAGCTGCTTGAACGATCTCGGCACGCTGATCGACATGCGCGTGACAAACCGCATCATCCGCTTCGATGCTTCCAGTGGATTGATTGAGGTCGAAGCCGGCGTGCTGCTGTCCGACATCGTTGCCTATGCAGCCGGGCAGGGTTGGTTTCCACCGGTCGTTCCAGGCACGCAGTTCGTGACGGTCGGCGGGGCAATCGCCAACGACATCCACGGCAAGAACCATCACCGCGCCGGCACCTTCGGCTGCCATGTCGAGAGCCTTGTTTTGCTGCGCTCCGATGGTGAAGTCCGGCATTGCAGCCCGAAGACGAATGCCGACCTCTTCGCGGCCACCATCGGCGGCATGGGGCTAACCGGCCTGATCCTGTCGGCGACGATCCGGCTGATGCGCGTGCCGTCGCTCGCTATCGACCAGACCGCCACGGCTTTCCGCAATCTCGATGAGTTCTTCGACCTCGCGCCGGAAGGCGACCGCACCAGCACCTATGCGGTGGCCTGGATCGACCAGATGGCATCAGGCAAACAGGCCGGACGCGGCGTGTTGCTGGCCGGCAACCATGCCGAGGACAGTGCCTTCGCCACAGCCAAGCCGGGCCGTTTGCTGCGCGTTCCATTCCAGCCGCCGATCAGCGTACTCAATCGCCCGTTCATCCGCGTCTTCAATGGCGCGTATCGCTGGAAGCAGGGCCGGACCAAGCAGTCGCGCGTCGGCTACCAGAGCTACTTCTTCCCGCTGGATGGTGTGCGCGACTGGAACCGGCTGTACGGGCCGCGAGGGCTGCTGCAGCATCAAAGCGTGGTGCCGGAGGATGCTGCGCGCGAAGCAATACCTGCTCTGCTAGCTGCCGGTCGCGATGAGAGTCACGCCTCGTTTCTCACCGTGCTGAAACGCTTTGGCGATAGGCCATCACGTGGGCTGCTGTCGTTTCCACGTCCCGGTTATACGCTCACCCTCGACTTCTCCGATGGCGGCGCGCCTACGCGAAAACTGTTCGAGCGGCTGGATGCGATTACGGTCGATGCTGGTGGCGCAGTCAACCCGTACAAGGATGCGCGTATGAGTCCGGCTGTGTTCGAGCGCTCCTTTCCGAATTGGCGCGAGCTGGAAGCACTTCGCGATCCGGCTTTTTTGTCAGACTTCTGGCGTCGTACGGCGCTGGCTCTGGAGCCCGCAAGCGGCACGAAGGCGGCTTGAGACAAAGAGTCAACGCATCGAATTAACAAGCGGAATTGGTTCAATTTGTCCGGATCGCTTCACCAAAGATTCCGGTCTTTGCGTGTAGGACGAAAACCGGTGAGGGCAGGTCGATGAAGTATATCGGGTTCATTCTGTTCACGGTGCTGACGAACGCGGCGGCGCAGCTGATGCTGAAGCACGGCATGATGACGCTCGGGCCGCTGAGCTTTGCTGGCGTGAACCCGCTCGTGAAGATCCTGCAGATCGTGTTCAGCCCTTGGGTGTTCCTCGGCCTCTGCACCTTCGTGATCTCCATGGCCTCGCATCTTTTCGTGCTGTCGAAGGTCGAACTCTCCTTCGCCTATCCTTTCCTCAGCCTGGCTTATGTGGCGGTTGCGATCTTTGCCTATTTCGTGTTCCGGGAGGACCTGAATGCCTGGCGCATCGCTGGCATCGCCGCAATCTGCGTCGGCACGATCCTGATCGCGCAAGGTGGCAGCGGCCATGAAGCGGTGGCTGCGGATGCCGATCAAGCCGCGCTCAACCAGACAAACCAGATCAAAACAGGCGAGCTTGCCCGATGAGACACATCATCTTTGGCGGCGACGGTTTCGTCGGTCGTCACCTTGCACCGAAACTGGCGGCCGAGGGCGAAGAGGTCGTTGTCGCCGACATCGCCAAGAGCCCGCTGCCGCATTACGCATCGGCCGTGCGCCACATCCACTGCGATGTCACGGACAAGGCGTCGATTGCGGCCGTCGGCATCACGGGCGATGACATTGTCTACAACCTGTCGGCCAAGATGCTGTCGCCGATTCAGGTCCGCGCCAAGCGGCACGACTTCTTCTTTCCCGTGAACTATCACGGTACGGAAAACATCATCGAGGCGATGGACAGAGCCGGCGCGTCCGAGCTCGTTCATTTCACCACCGACATGATCTACGGCCACACGGTCACCACGCCGATGACGGAGGATCATCCGGTCGCCCCGCTCGGCGAATACGGCCTGTCCAAGTGGAAGACGGAGGAGCTTGCCGCAGACTGGCGCAAGCGCGGCATGGACATCACCCTATTCCGTCCGCGCCTCATCATCGGACCGGGCCGTCTCGGCATCCTGGAAAAGCTGTTCAAGCTGATCGACGCCAACCTGCCGGTGCCGATGATCGGCTCGGGCAAGAACCCCTACCAGTTCATTTCGGTGTTCGATTGCGCTGAAGCCGCCCGTCTTGCCTGGAAGGCGGGCGTGCCGAGCGAGGCCTATAATCTCGGCTCTCTCAACCCGCCGCCGGTACGCAAGCTGCTCGGCGACCTCATCAAGCATGCTGGCTCCAGGTCGGTGCTGGTGCCGACGCCCGGCTGGGCGGTGAAGCGCACGCTCGACCTGCTAGACCGCTTGAACAAGCCGATCATGGACCCCGAACAGTATCTGATCGCCGACGAAGAATGCGTGCTCGACGTGTCCAGGGGCGAGCGTGATCTTGGCTGGGTGCCGCAGTTCCGCGACGAGGACATGTTGATTGCGGCCTACAGTGAATACCGTGCCAAGAAGGACGGCCGCGCCGTTCCCCACGCCGAACATCTGGCGGCGGAATAGTAGACGAGCATGAGTGTCATGACCAGTCCAGCCACGAGCGCGCGCCTGTCCGGCGAAGCGCCGTCGCCCGCTCCGCAGGCTCTGCCGAAGCCCAACCTGATCAGCGTCGAGGAAGCGAAGGCGATGGATGTCGCCCGCATGACCGACCTGTTCAAGGCGCATATGAACCCCGGTCAGCTTCATTTTATGAAGCTGCTCGGCTTCCACAAGATCAAGGTCGAGCGTGCCGAAGGCATGTATTACATCGACCAGACCGGGCGGAAGATCCTCGATTTCTTTGGCGGCTTCGGGTCGCTCGCCTTCGGCCACAACCATCCACGCCTGTTGGCCGCGCGCCAGAAGTTCCAGGAAGAGAACCGGCACGAAATCGCCATCGCCTTCATGTCGCAATATCAGGCGGCGCTGACGCACAACCTCGCGGCCTGCTCGCCGGGTGATCTCGACATGGTGTTCCTGGGTTCGTCCGGCTCGGAGGCGATGGAAGCGGCGGTGAAGGTCGCTGAACGCGCGGCCGGACCGAAAAAGCCCAAGATCGTTTATGCCGAAAATTCCTTCCACGGCAAAACCAAGGGCGTGCTTTCGATCACCGATGGCTCGCTTTATCGCGGTGACTTCCGTCTGGTCGATAACACCGTGCGTGTGCCCTTTGGTGACATCGACGCCATCGAGCGCGCCTTCCGCAGCGATCCCGCGATCGGCACGATCGTTCTGGAAACCGTGCAAGGCGGCGGCGGCATCATCACCGCGCCGACCGCCTTCTGGCAGAAGCTGCGCGCGCTGTGCGACCGCTACGGCGTGCTTTGGGTGGCGGACGAAGTGCAATGCGGCTACGGCCGCACCGGGCGCTTTTATGCCTTCGAGCATCACGGCGTCGTGCCGGATGTGACGGCCCTGGCCAAATCGCTCGGCGGCGGCAAGACGGCTATGGGCGCGATGATCGCGCGCCGCGAAGTCTTCATGAAGGCCTATGGCACGCCGAAATCCGCGATGATCCACGCGCCCGCCACTTTCGGCGGCATGGGCGAAGCCTGCATCACCTCGATCGAAGCGCTGAACGTGCTTTACGATGAAAAGCTGATCGAGAATGCGGCCGATACCGGCGCTTATCTGCTGGAGCGCCTCGAATCGCTGCACGCGAAATATCCCAAGATCATCAAAGACATTCGCGGGCAGGGGCTGATGGTCGGCCTTGAGTTCCAGGATTTCAGCCAGACCCTGCCGATGGTGCTGCGGCCGATGGTGGCGATGCTCGATGACAAACTGAAGGGTTCTCTGTCCGGCTTCGTCGGCGCGCTGCTTTTGCGCGATTATGACGTGCTGGTTGCCTTCACCGAATACAACCGCAACGTCATTCGGCTCGAACCGCCGCTGATCTGCAGCCGCGAGAATGTGGACACCTTCATCGCAGCACTCGACGCGCTGCTCGGTCGCGGCATCGTCGCGATCGTGAAGGACTTCGTAAAGAGCCAGATGGGCTAAGGACGCAGAATGGCCGTTTCTGAATTCCAATCTGGTGGTCTTGCGAGCCGCTTCGCGGGCAGCATCGTCCGCCTTGGCGATCGCCTTCTATGTGCCGTCCTGACGCAGCGCGTCACGACCATTGCAGCGGCCGTGACCTTCGTACTCTTCACGATCGCTCTGGCGATCGTGCCGTTCTGGCATCCTGAGTATAACTGGGACATGGCGCCCTATCTGGCGGTCGCGCTGGAAAGCACGATCCCCGATCCGGCGGAACTGCATCGCACCGTCTGGAGCATGATGCAGGCCGGCGCGACGGAGGATCAGTTCCGGCAGTTGACCACCGCCAACGCCTACAACATGGCCCAATATGCCAATCCCGACACCTTCCATTCGCAGCTGGTCTTCTACCGTGTGAAGATCGCCTACACGATGTTGATCCGAGAGCTTGGCCCGTTCCTCGGCTATGTGCAGGTGACGCAATGGATCAACACGCTTTCGGTGCTGGTGATCGGTGCGGCCATGTTCGCATGGCTGCGCTTTACCGGCATCATGCAGGCGGCGTTCATCGTCATTCCGCTGATGCTGCTTGGCTCGTTCCTCACCATGGCGCAGCTTGCGATGCCGGACCTGATGGGATCGGCGGTGATGATCCTCGGCGTCTATTTCCTTCGCTCGGGCCGTGATTGGTGGGCGGTGCCCTTGTTGTTCCTCGGCTTCCTCGCACGCACGGACATGATTATCTATTTGTTCGCGCTGGTTCTCGCCTCGGCCGCGTTCGGTGGACGGCTGGCGCCGGTTCTGACGGCCTTCATTCTTGCCGTTCTTGCCTACGTGCCGGTTTCGCAGGCGGGCGACCATCCCGGCTGGTGGACGCATTATTATTTTACCAATGTCGAAATCCAGAATGATATGCGCGGCTTCCATCCGGCTTTTTCAGTGATGGCCTATCTCGAAGGTCTGGTGCGCGGCGTCACAAGCTCCTTCCGGTTCCACAACTGGCTGGCCCTGTTCATGCTACTCATCTTCGGCTGGCTTGCCCTGCTACGGGTAGGGCGCATTCCGCGAGAGGGCGTGACCGTCGTGCTGCTTGCAGCCTCGATCCTCGGCATCCTCGGTAAGTTCGTCGTGTTTCCCCTTCCTGAAAGCCGTGTCTATTTTCCCTACATGATGATCCTCGGCCTGACGCTGCTCGAGTTCTGGCGACCGCGCTTCGACATGGAAACGCGACCCGTTCGTTAGGACGGTCATCATCCTGACAAGCCTTGGCAGCTCAGGTCGCGGCGCGTTTTCCGCGTGTCGCAAACAGGCTGCATTCGCCTCGAAACGCTCTATAGTCTGCGGCGCAAATCAAGGTTGGAGTGGTTGGATATGGCAGCGTTTCCGGCGAAGGCGAAAGTCGTCATCATCGGGCTGGGCGGCATCGTGGGCGCGTCCGTCGCGCATCATCTGATCGAGCGCGGCTGGGACGATATTGTCGGCATCGACACATCCGGCATCCCAACCGATGTCGGCTCCACCGCCCATGCTTCGGACTTCTGTTTCACGACCAGCCACGATTTCCTGTCGGTTTGGACGACGCAGTATTCGATCGATTTCTTCGAGAAAATGGGCCACTACGCCCGCGTCGGTGGCCTCGAAGTCGCGCGCGTCGGCGACGATGCGCGCATGGACGAGATCAAGCGCAAGATCGCTTCCGCCAAGGCGTTCGGTACACGCGCGAGGCTGATCGAGCCGGCCGAGATCAAGGAAAAATTCCCGCTCATCGAGGAAAGCCTGGTGCAGGGCGGGTTGTGGGATCCGGATGCCGGCCTCGTCATTCCGCGCTCGCAGACCGTTGCGGGCAAGCTGGTCGACCAGGGTGTCGCGGCCGGCAAGCTGCAGGCCTTCGCCAACACCGAAGCCACCAATCTCGTGATCGAGGACGGTCGCATCAAGGGCGTGGTGACCGGCCGCGGCACGATCATGGCCGATTATGTCGTGGTCTGCACCGGCATATGGGGTCGCCTGACCGCTGCGATGGCCGGTGAGGACCTGCCGGTGATGCCGATCGACCATCCGCTGACCTTCTTTGGGCCGTATAACGAGTTCGCCGGTACCGGTAAGGAGATCGGCTGGCCGTTGCTGCGCGATCAGGGCAACTCCGCTTACATGCGCGACACTGGCGATCCCCGCACCGCAGAAGGCGGGCAGATCGAGTGGGGCTACTACGAAGAGCACAATCCGCGCCTCGTTCATCCGCGCGAGCTCTTGACCAAGCATGAGTCGCGCCAGTCGCCGTCACAACGCGATCTCGACATGGAACAGATCATGGAGCCGCTGGAGCGGGCCATGGAGCTGACGCCGATCCTTGGCGAACTCGGCTACAATGAAGGCCATTCCTTCAACGGTCTGCTGCAGGTTTCCAGCGACGGCGGGCCCTCCATGGGCGAAAGCCAGAAGGTGCGCGGGCTGTGGTACGCCGTCGGCATCTGGGTCAAGGACGGACCGGGCATGGGCAAGCTCATTGCCGACTGGATGACGGATGGCCGCACGGTGATCGACCATCACGCGATCGATTATTCGCGCTTTTACCCGCACCAGACGGAAGAGCAGTTCATCTTCGACCGTTGCTCCGAAACGGCGATGAAAGTTTACAACCCCGCCGTTCATCCGCGCGAGCCTTTCTCGAAGGGACGCGGCGTTCGCCGTTCGCCCTTCTATGAGCGCGAGGTGGGGCTTGGCGGCTACTTCATGGAGCTCGGCGGTTGGGAACGCGCGCATGGATATGCGGCCAACGAGCCGCTGCTGGAAAAATACGGCAACCGTGTGCCGGTGCGCGAAAACGAGTGGGACAACCGCTTCTTCCACCGCGTGTCCAATGCCGAACATCTCGCCATGAGCGACGATGTGGGCATCGTGAACCTCTCGCATTTCTCGATGTATGACATCGAGGGGCCGGATCATGTCGCGCTGCTGGAATATCTCTGCGCAGCCAAGATCGGCGGCGACGGCAATATCGGCAAGGGCATCTACACGCACTTCCTGGATGAAGAAGGCATGGTGCGCGCCGACTTCACCGTCATCCGCATGGCGGACCGTTGCCGCTTGATCGACGGCGCCGATGCAGGTCCGCGCGATTACCACTACATGCGCCGGGTTGCTCAAGACAAAGGTTTCGACGTCACCATCACGGATGTGACGGAAAAGTTCGTTACGATAGGAATCTGGGGGCCGAACGCGCGCACGACCTTGCAGAAGGTGGTGGAAGATCCGGCCGGCCTGGAGCCTGATGCGTTCCCCTTCGCCGCAATCAAGCCGATCGCGATCGGCGGCGTTCAGATCACGGCGTTCCGCATCTCTTATGTCGGCGAGCAGGGTTGGGAGCTGCATATGCGCTATGAAGACGGTCTCGCCGTCTGGGATGCGCTGCGCTCTACCGGCGTGATGCCGTTCGGCGTCGAGACCTATGCCAATACGCGCCGTATGGAGAAGAGCCTGCGCCTGCAGAACTCGGATCTCCTGACCGAATACAACCTTCTGGAAGCCGATCTCGCGCGTCCGAAGGTCAAGGAAGCGGACTTCGTCGGCAAGGCCAAGCACCTCGAATACAAGGCGCGTGATCATCAGCCCGCGATGCTCTGCACACTGGTGATGACGGACAATGTCGATGCCAGTGGCGTTGCGCGCTATCCCGTCGGTATTATGCCCGTCCTCGACCCAGAGACCGGCGACACGCTGGTGGACGAACTCGGCCGCCGCTCCTTCACCTCCTCGGTCGCCTACGGTCCGACGCTCGGTAAGAACATCGCGCTTGCTTATCTGCCGCATGCCTATGCGAAGGAAGGCCGCAAGCTGAGCGTCGAATATTTCGGTGAGACCTATCCGGTGGAGGTGGCGGCGGTCGGTTACAAGCCGTTGTACGATCCGGAAAACCTCAAGCCTCGCAGCTAAAGGCTAGCAGCAGCCGCTCGCGGTATCGTGAGCGGCCATGCTCCGGTTCCGGCTATCGCCTCGGCACAGGCCGCGTATCATCCGGGTCATGCAGTGCGTGCCCGGTTATCCGTCAGGGCTGAGCAGACTGGCCGTGGCGAGCTTCGCCGCGCTTCTCCTCCCTGTGGCTGCATACGCTGCTGAACCGGTCGATGTTGAGTTGGTGCTTGCCGTCGACGTTTCGCTGTCCATGTCGCCGATGGAGCTCGATATCCAGCGTCGCGGCTATATGGCCGCGTTGACCGATGCCAAGGTCGTGCAGGCGATCCAGGATGGTGTGCACGGGAAAATCGCGCTGACCTATTTCGAATGGGCGGGCGATGGCATGCAGCGCGTCGTGGTGCCGTGGACGGTAGTCGCCAATCAGGCCGATGCCGAGGCCGTGGCCGCCAAGCTGCAGGCTGGCGTTCCGAACAGCGCGCGACGCACCTCAATCTCAGCGGCGCTCAGCTTCGCCGGCGATCTGCTGGCTGAAAGCGGCTATTCCGGCATGAAGCGCGTGATCGACATTTCCGGCGACGGCCCGAACAATCAGGGTCTACCCGTCGACGGCGTGCGCGACCTGATCGTCAGCCAGGGCATTACCATCAACGGGTTGCCGCTGATGACCGCTGGCGGCGCGATGTCGAGCTATGATTTTGCCGATCTCGATACCTATTATACGCGCTGTGTCATCGGCGGCCCCGGCTCGTTCGTGGTGCCGGTCAACGACTGGAGCCAGTTCCCCGAAGCGATCCGCCGTAAGCTCGTGCTGGAACTGGCCGGGCCGCTCACACCGATACCGGCGCGTTACGAGAGCGCGAAACCCTCCGTGCTGCTGGCACAGACGGGCAACGCTTATGACTGCCAGGTCGGCGAGAAGATGTGGGGCAATCGCAGTTGGATGTGGGACAGCCGGTAAGGCGAACCCTTAGGCCGCCAGCAACTGCTTACGGTCAGCGCGCTCCTGCTGCGGCGAACGGGCATAAAGCTCGCGATAGCATTTCGAGAAATGCGAAGCCGACACGAAACCGCAGGCCACCGCCACTTCCACCACCGGCAGCGAGGATTGGATCAGCAGATGCCGCGCCCGGTCGAGCCGGATTTCGAGATAATAACGAGCAGGGGAGCGACCCATTTCCTGCCGGAACAGCCGCTCGATCTGGCGGCGGGACAGATCGACATCGTCTGCAATCTCGATCAGCGACAGCGGCTCCGAGAGGTTTGCTTCCATCAGTTCGATAATCGACAGGACCTTAGAGTTCTGCACGCCGAGGCGCGCGCGCAGCGGCAGGCGCTGGCGGTCGGTCGGGCTGCGAACGCGGTCGGTCAGCACCTGCTCGCAGATGCGGTTGACCAGCGACTCATCGAAATCCTCGCCGATCAGCTTCAGCATCATGTCGAGCGCGGCCGTGCCGCCTGCGCAGGTATAAATGTTCTGGTCGATCTCGTAGAGGTCGGCGAACACGTTGGCCTTCGGGAAGGCTTCGGCGAAGCCCGGTAGATTTTCCCAGTGAATGGCGCAGCGCTTGTTGGCGAGCAGCCCGGCTGAGGCCAGGATGTAAGCGCCGGTGCACAGGCCGCCGATCGACACGCCGCGATTATATTCCTCGCGCAGCCAGGCGAAGGCGGACTTGTTCTGATAGGCTTCGACATTGGTGCCGCCGCAGACGATCACCATCGACGGGCGATCCGGGCCGGCCATCTTCTTGCGCTCGTCTTCGAGCGACGTGTCGGCCTTGATTTCGATGTTGTTTGAGCCCTGCACCGGCTTGCCGTCGAGGCTCGCCCGGCGCCACTTGTAGGCTTCATAGCCCAACATGCGATTGGCCGAGCGCAGCGGTTCGATCGCTGTCGCAAAAGCGATCATCGTGAATTCGGGCACCAGAAAGAAAACGATCGAGCGCTTGAGCGTCTGCTTTGCCGACACTTGTGTTACCCCTTTAAAGATCCGTCATCATTGATCGCGACGGTTCGGTTACAAAACCAACATGGATTAAGTGACCGAATAGAGGCGGCGTCAACTCGAAAAGCGGAGACGCATGACTTATCGGTCAAGAAATAACCGGCGCCTGTTCAACAAGGCGCAACAAAAAACCGCGCCGATCGCATGATCGACGCGGTTCAAGACAGTTCAATGAGACGAAGCTAGTCAGACGAGCACGCCAAGGCGGGCGCCGGCCATTGCAGCGCTCTGGCCAGGCATCGTGCGGCTCAGCCGCTGACGCTCAAGGGTGGTCACCATATTGCGGGAGTGGCGCTTGCCGAAGAGGCGCTTCAGAAACTTCATGACACGTTTTCCATGCAGATGGGGTTACACGGTGTGCCGTCGGGTTTGGCTCGGTGGGGCAGGCCGTTGATGACGCGGATATAGGCTTGCGCTGCACCATTTGCAGCAGCGAATGCGAAGTGCTTAGCATTAAATGCGACATCGCCTGCGACAGTATTGCTTGCGAAAACTCTGTTGCAGCTAAGCAAATCAAGCCTTTACCAGTCTGATACGGCGACCTGCGTCTGGCTCATGTGCGTCATGCGATTTCAGCGGGGGTGATGGTCTTGTTGCTTAGATGAGCGGCAATCAACGCGGAGTTGGCAAGAGCAACGCGGCAGCGCCTTCCAGGTCTGACACTTCGGCATACGGCAGCCAGTCTGGATTGCCGATCTCGCTCCGCCGGTTCACCCAGATGCCGCGGAGCCCAAGCTCATGCCGCGCCTTCATGTCCCAATACATGCCCATGGCGACATGCACAGTCTCGTCCGGCATCACGCCCATTTGGCGATAAGCGTAATCGAAAAGCTGCCGTGACGGCTTGTAGGCTTGCGCCTGTTCAGCGGTGATGACGAAGTCGAAGGGCACCACGATCTTCGCCACGGTCGGCGCAATCAGGTCGTCATCCGAGTTGGTGAAAATCGCGATACTGTAGCGTTCACGTAAGCGCCGCAGGACATCGGGAACTTCTGCGTGCGGTCCCATCGTCATGGGCGAGACGGCAATACGCTCGATCTCGTCTGCACTCGGGGTCACACCATGTTCGCGAAAGGCCGCCGCGAAGCCGATGCGCAGGATCTCCTTGTAGAGCCGATGCGGTTTTTGCGCCGTCAAACGGCGGCTTTGCGCGGAAAAGCTGTCGAGGATCGCGGCAGCGGTTATGTCTTGCCGGTCGTGCGCGGCCAGTGTTTCACCGATCTCGCGCAGAAGCACCTCATACCATTGCACCAGCGTGCCATAGCAATCGAAGGTGATGATCTTCGGCGCGGGATCGAGCTTGAACGGCAAGGCGGAAGGTTCGGTCATCAAGTGGGCCTGTCTGTCAGGGGCTTGTTGCAGCAACGCGTCGGGCAGCGCTTGGTTCGGCGACCCGTCAGCAACGACCGCCTAGTTCTGCACAGGCGGCTGGAACCTGATCCGCTCATGAACACTGTCTGGCCAACCAAGATCCTTGCGGATGTCGGTTGGCAGGGCGCCCAGCATCCGTTCCGTGCGCAGACGGGCGCGGCGGGCCAAATACATCGCTGCGAAGCGGCTGACATCGTTGAACATACGCATCGATCTTCTCCCTAAGTGTAGTGAAAGCGGATGATCCCGCTTCCGTCCACTTGACTATGGGTCAGCTACAATGTTCAATCGAACGAAATCGGATGAAGCTTTGGATCAGGAAAAATGAACGCTCCGCTTAATCATCCACTGCCCTTGCTTGAACTGGATGTGCTGAGAACCTTCGTCGCGATCGCCGACACCGGTAGCTTTACGCTGGCGGCGAATGCTGTTTTCCGGACGCCTTCGGCTGTGTCCATGCAGATCAAGAAGCTCGAGGAAAATCTCGGACGTCAGGTTTTCGTTCGGGATGCGCGGTCGGTGTCGCTGACCAAGGACGGCGAGATGCTGCTTGGTTATGCGCGCAGGCTGCTCGCGCTGAACCGGGAAGCCATGTCCAAGTTCGTCATGCCGGATATTGCGGGCGTGGTACGGCTGGGATCACCCGACGATTACGGCGAACATATCCTGCCAACCGTGTTGAAGCGGTTTGCCCAATCTCATCCGGCCATTGCGGTGGATGTGACGATCGACCAGAGCTCCAACCTCAAACGGCGGCTGGCCGATCGCCAACTCGATCTCACGCTGGTTACCACATGCAGGGAGATCGAGGGGGCCGAGATCCTGCTGACCGAGCCTCTAGTCTGGGCCGGTGCGAAGGGCGGGTCTGCGCATTTGCGTGAGCCTTTGCCGGTCTCGCTTTGGGAAGAAGGCTGCGTCTGGCGCGCCAACGCGCTTGAAGCGCTGGGTCTGGAAGGACGCGAATACCGCGTCGCCTATATGAGCGCGCACACCGCCGGCCAACGAGCCGCCATCATCGCCGATCTCGCGGTCGCGCCCATGGCCAAGAGCTTCATCGGAGACGAGATCGTCGCGCTCGGCACCAAGGATGGCTTGCCTGAACTGTCGACCTACAACCTCGCTCTGCTGATGGCGCCGAACGCCTCGCCGCCCGTGCGAGCAGCGGCCGATCATATCCGTGCGACCTTTGAAGGGTTTCGCGAGACCGGCAAGTTCTAGGCGATCACCGCGCCAGGTGCTCGACCGAGAAGCGCGTAGTCGGGGCAACGAACTCGTCCTGCGCGCCCACCGTCAGGATTTCGCGCGAGCCCGCTTCGGCGGTGCGCTTGAGCAGACCATGTGTGGCACTGGCGGCATGGGCGAGAGCGGCTTCGGCCGATTGCTCCTGCAGGAACTTGCCGAAGAACAGAGCGGCAATCGCGTCGCCCGCGCCATTCACGCCGATTGGCAGAAGCGGCGTGCGCACGCGCATGAGGCCTGAGCCCGCTGACACCACGATGTCGACCGCGTCATCCGGCGTATCGTCCAGCCGCACGCTGGTGACCATAACGATCTTCGGACCGATCGCATGCACGGCCGTGATGGCTGCTTCGAGATCGCTCGTATGCGCCACCGTGGTTCCGGAGAGATATTCCAGCTCGAACTGGTTGGGCGTAACGATATCGGCGGCAGCCACCGCGCGGTCGCGCATGAACTCAGGAATTCCAGGACGCACAAAAATGCCGCGCCCAACGTCGCCGATGACCGGATCGCAACAATACAGCGCATTCGGATTGGCTTCGCGCACCCGTGCTACGGCGTGAAGGATGGATTCGCCAATGCCGGCATCGCCCATATAACCGGACAACACGCCGTTGCAGCGCTCAAGCGCGCCGCGCTCGGCAATGCCGTCGATCAGGGCGCGAACATCCTCGCCGGTGTAGACCTGGCCGGTCCACTTGCCGTAGCCGGTATGGTTGGAAAATTGAACGGTGTTAATTGCCCAGACATCGATGCCCATGCGTTGCAGGGGAAACACCGCGGAGGCATTGCCGACATGGCCGTAGGAAACCCAGGACTGGATCGACAGGATGTTCATGACCGGCCTCGCGCCGTGAGCAATGCACGCCAGCTATTCAACGATCGATGCGATAGCAAGCGGCTGATTGAGGAACCGACTGTTCCAGGGCCTAATCGCGCCCGCGCCGTCCTTCGCGCCCGCGACGCCGACCGCCGCCTTCTGCACCCGCATCCGCCAGCACTTTGCGCGCCGGCAAGGTGACTTGTTCGGCGAGCTTGGGGAAGGGATCGACCTTGTTCGGCAGCGCCATGGCATGCACGAAATGCTCCTGGAACTTCGGCTCCAGCGCGGTTTCGATCTTCTCGATCTTCTGCACCGTCGACTCGATTTCGCGCCGGTGATCGCGATTGAGCAGCGCCATCAAGGCACCTGTACCCGCCGCGTTACCCACGGCCTTTACTTCGCTCAGGTCGCAATCGGGAATAAGGCCGAGCACCATCGCGTATTTCGGATCGATGAAGGAGCCGAAGGCGCCGGCGAAGCTGATCGTGTCGACGTGTTCGACGCCCTGCTTTTCCATCAACAGCTTCACGCCGGCATAAAGCGCGGACTTGGCGAGCTGGATGGCGCGGATGTCGTTTTGCGTCACCGTGATGCGCGGCGTGCCGTCATGCAGGAGATAGGAGAAGGTGCGCCCGTTCGGCAGGATGCGCGCGCTGCGCTCGGCCATCGCGCCGTCCACCACGCCGTCTTCGGAGATGATGCCGGCAAGGTACATCTCCGCGACCACCTCGATGATCGCTGAGCCGCAAATGCCGGTGACGCCGATGTCGGCAACGGACTCCGGAAAGCCGCTTTCATCCGACCACAACTCAGAGCCGATGACACGGAATTTCGGCTCCAGCGTCGCGGGGTCGATGCGCACGCGCTCGATCGCGCCGGGCGCGGCACGCTGGCCGGATGAGATTTCCGCGCCTTCGAAGGCCGGACCGGTCGGCGACGATGCGGCCACCACACGGTTGCGATTGCCCAGCACGATCTCGGCATTGGTGCCGACATCCACCAGCAGCATCATCTTGTCCTGCCGATAAGGGCCTTCCGACAAGGTCGCACCCGCGGCATCCGCGCCGACATGGCCGGCGATGCAGGGCAGGAGATAGGTGC
>NZ_DAMBUH010000036.1:351-786 GCF_032053605.1 Tianweitania sp. | reverse complement strand
TGCAGACCTTGTCGGTCAGCTCGTTGATCGCCTGCCGGACGGCAATCGTCATGGCCTCGCGGCCATCCGGGTTCATCATGACATAGGAGACGCGGCTCATCAGATCCTCGCCGAAGCGGATCTGCGGGTTAGACGTGCCGGATGATGCGACGATGCGACCGGACAGAAGCGAAACCAGGTGGATCGCGATCGTGGTGGAGCCGATATCGCAGGCGATACCATAGGCCTCGTTCTTGAGGCCAGGCCACAGCGCGATGATCGTCGGCTGCGCCGTTTCGGGATCGCGGTGGATTGCCGCCGTCACACCCCACTCGCCCTTTCGCAGGATCTTCTGAACATCGGCCAGCAGATGGTGCGCCACCTGCAGGTTCTTGAAACCCCAGTCGTGCTCCAGCACCACCTTGAGCCGGTCGAGATCGCCGAGCGGCTTGTGCA
>NZ_DAMBUH010000036.1:0-286 GCF_032053605.1 Tianweitania sp. | reverse complement strand
GATCGTCGCGGAACAGGACAGGCGGCGTCCTTCCGGTAAGCCCTTCACGCGCTCGTAGCGCTCTTCCTTCGGGCCCTTCGGCGAAATGTGGTCGTTGGACGAGACGATCTTGTGCTTGGCAAAATTGCCTTCCTGCACCTCGATCTGGCACCGCCCGCACGTCGCCCGACCGCCGCATACGCTTTCCACGTAAACGCCAAGCTGGCGCGCGGCATCGAGCACCGACGTGCCGAGCGGAAAGTGCCCGCGTTTGCCCGAAGGCATGCACAGAACGAGGGGGTCAGTG